>DUVO01000171.1 GCA_012841005.1 Bacillota bacterium
AGCTACCGCGGCCCCTCTTCTTTTGCAGTGGCGGAGCTGACGGGAATTGAACCCGCGATCTCCGGCTTGACAGGCCGGCATGTTAACCGCTACACCACAGCTCCACACATCAAACCTTACCAAAGAATCCGAAGCAAGTATTATTGTACATCAAAAAGCCCCATTTTGCAAGGGGGGTTTTTTATTCCGCTAGATATCAATACCCAACACTCTCTTAACCAGAAGGCCAACTACAAAGGAAAGGGCCGCAACGCTTAAACTGATTGTTGCCATCTCGAGAAATCGTCGCTTAAATGATAAGCCCTTAGCCACTGCTATATAGTAATTAAAGGCAGCAATAATTGCGACAACAGTGATCAGCATTGTTACCAGGGCAGGTATATATTGTTGGGAGGGCAACAATAAATAGGGCATAATCAGCATTGCAACAGTCACCAAATAGGCAATGCCCGTATAAATGCTAGATTTCACCGCATCCTTTTGGCCTTCGCTCTTTGCCGATAAAAACTCACTTGACGCCATTGATAGGGTAGCAGAAATCCCTGTAATTAGACCGGAAAGGGCAATAATACGCGTTTTTTTGCAGGGCCAAGGTTAAACCGGCAAGGGTCCCAGTCAGCTCTACCAAGGCATCGTTTAAGCCCAGCACCATTGACCCTACATACTGCAATCTTTCCTCATCAAGCATCTCTATAAGAACCTGCTCGTGCTCATCTTCCTGGGCTATAATAGCTTCACATTCGGGCACTTCCCCGGCCAATTTAGCATAGTTCTGCTGGGCAGTAGCTTCGTTGTTCTCCATAAATTTTATCGTAAAGGTAAATCCCAGCAGGCGGGCCAGCAGCTTACGCCACCATACCTTAAGGGGATCGGGTTTTAAACTGCGGTGGGTATAGCTCTTCCAAATTTCGTAATGTTCCTTTTCCTCAGCCGCAATCTTCTCCAGAATCCTTTTATTTTTCCCCTCTTTCATCCCGGCAGCAATTGCTTTATAGGTTGCATATTCTGTAATCTCATTTTGCTGCAGTGCCAGGGCCTGGGCCATTGCTTCCGATGAGATTATCTTACCATTCTGCTTTATCAAGAGTTTCACCTCTTATAATGTTGCTTTTAGACATGCTTCCTTCTTCAGGGTTATATTACCATATTCTCCTTGCTAAAGCAATGCAAAGTCCGACCGGCTAGCGGCAACCAGTGTAATGGAAAAAGGAGGCGGCCGGATAATACCGGACCACCCCCTCCCGGACTGCAGACCTATTTGCTTATATGTTTCACTGTATCATGGACCAAGTCACGAATCCGCGGCCAGGTCTCGATGTACTTTTCAACAAAGAACTTATACTGCTCATGATTATCCATGTTCGGTTGGTAAACCTTATCCATCTTTACCATGTAGGCTGCCGCTTCCGGTATCGAGGAATATTCCCCGGCGGCTACTGCCGCGATGACGGCATCACCCAGGCAGGCTGCCGCCTGGGTTTCCTTGGTGGTATAGATGGGCAGGCCGGTGACATCGGCATGAATCTGCATCCAGACCGGGCTCTGGACAATACCACCGCAGGCAGAGATTTTTTCTACTTTATAACCAGCCTTTTCCATCGCCCGGAAGCAGTGCTCGGCGCCATAAGCCACACCTTCGTTGATGACCCGGGCAATATGGGCGGGTTCATGGATTAGAGACAATCCCCAGAGTACACCCCTGGCCAAGGAGTCGGCATAGGGGGTCCTGTTGCCCTGGAAGTAGTCGAGAAGCACGAGACCTTCGGAACCAATCGGGATCTCGGCCGCCTTTTCATCAATTTCCTGGTAGACACTTACACCCCTGTCCTTTGCTTCCTTTTCCCACTCGGCAGGCATAAACTTGTTCCGGAACCAGGTCTTGATGGAACCGGTGGAAACCTGTCCCCCCTCCACCAGGCTTGTTCCCGGGAGGACACAGTTGGGATACGCACCGGCTATACCTTCAGCATGGATTTCCTTGGCAGACAACCCAAAGAGGGGCGTAGAAGAACCACCGATTAAGGCCATTCCCCCGGGTTCCACCACATTAACACCGATCATGGAAGCAACTGCGTCCAGGGGGCCCTGCCCGACAATAGTCCCTTCGGCCAAACCCAGTTCTTTTGCTGCTTCTGCACTGACATATCCCTGGATCTCACCCAGGTGTAAAACCTGCAGGGGAAACTTGTCCATAATATCACCCAAGCCAATGGTTTCATAAAAATCCCTCTGCCATCCACCCTGCGGCTCATCATAGAACCAGCGGAAGGAACTCACGGAAATATTGGCATTAATATTCCCGGACAGTTTCCAGTGCAACCAATCGGTGTATTCGAAGACAATTTCGGCCTTTTCCCAGTTTTCGGGCTCGTTTTCCTTAATCCAGAGACATTTGGGAATCAGGCTTTCCGCCGGAACGCCGGACATATAATATTTAATCATCTTGTGTTTCGTATTATATATGCGCTGGGCCTGATCGGCTGCCCGGACATCCATCCAGAGAATGGCGGGACGGACCGGCCTTTTATCCTTATCCAGCAGCACAACAGTACTGGTGGTTGCGTCAGCTGTAATTGCTTTTATTTCCTTTGGGTCGACCCCGGCAGCTTTAATCGCTTTGGGTACCGCCTCCTTGAGAGCACTCCACCACTCATCGGGATCTTGTTCAGCCCATCCACTTCTGGGATAATTTGTCCCATATTCAGAAACATGACTACCGAGGTTGTTACCTTCCTTATCAAAAATAGCTACCCTGACACTTCCGGTACCACCATCGATTCCCATAAAATACGGGGGACGTGACATGATTATTCCCTCCTTTTTTTATAATGTGCCTTTATTGATTGGATACGAAATATCACACTCACGGCAGTTTTCCTCTTAACTGAGCCTCCCTCCTGTAATTAAAATAGTATCACCTGAAACATAACTGGCCAGATCAGATGCCAGGAATGCCGCTACGTTGGCAACCTCTTCCGGTGTGCCAGTCCTGCCCATTGGTATGGCTGCCAAACGTTCTGCCTTAAACTTGGGATCGGTAAAGAGGGAATCCAACAAATCCGTTTGGATATAACCCGGTGCCAGGGCCAGTACCCTTATGCCGAATTTACCCAAAGTCTTGGCGCCAAACTTGGTCAGGGCAATGATTCCGGCTTTAGATGCCGAGTAATCAGGTCCCTGGGAACCACCCGTAACACCGGACATGGAAGCCATATTGATGATAACGCCATAACCCTGTTCCTTCATATATGTTCCGGCAGACTTCATCCCCATAAAAACCGATTTTAAGTTAATCCCCAGGGTCTTATCCCACTGTTCTTCCGAAGTACCGAAAATATCAACCTTCCGGCCAATACCGGCATTATTCATGAGAATATCAATCTTACCCCACTTGGCGACGGCGGCGTCGATCAATCCACTGACTACCCCGCTTTTACTAACATCCCCTTCAAAAACTATTACATCAGAACCCCTTTTCCTCAGCTCCCCTCCCAGGGAATGCAGATCATCATCAATACGTAGATCATTGACGGCTATTGCAGCACAGCCTGCATCGGCAAATTTCAGGGCAATAGCCCTTCCCATCCCCCTGGCAGCCCCTGTAACAACAGCAACTTTCCCGGCAAGAGAAATTTCTAGTGCCATAGAGTCATCCTCCTTAGTTATTATTATGTAAAGGCGCTATCCGGGATATACCCATTTGCTCGTATTAAATGCAATAAATATACCAGGCATTAGATCCTGGAAAAATTTTGCAAGTTACCAACACTGGTACAGGTTATAATTCATTATTTAATAACGTGGATGCAGATGATAATCCTCAACAAATGCTGCTAATCTGCATTGTTTTGATGTCAGTTTACATTATAAACCCTGTCCCATTTTATAATCCCAGGGATAGTATATTGCTATGGGACATGGCAGTTCTCCCTCGACTGCCCCTTCACACCTCCAATGCCCTCTCGACGGCCCTTTGGGCATGGATACGGGTTGTATCAAATATGGGCACTACCCCATCATCCCCTTTGACCAACAGGCCTAATTCAGTACAGCCGAGGACTATCCCTTCGGCACCGGTAGCAATCAAGTCCCTACTAATCCTCTGGAACTCCTTCCTTGATTCCCGATTGATTCTCCCCAGGCACAACTCGGTAAAAATAACCCCATGGATAAGTTCCCTGTCCTTTTCAGTGGGGATAAGCACCTCTATTCCATAATCTTCTAAGGCTCCTTTATAAAAATCCTGCTCCATAGTGTACCTGGTACCCAGTAAACCAATCCTCTTCTTGTTAGCCTTTCGTATCTCCTCGGCCGTGGCGGTAGCAATATGGATAAATTCTATATCAACTGCCCCTTGGATCTGGTCTGCAAGCTTATGCATTGTGTTTGTACATAAGAGTATAAAATCAGCCCCGCCCCTTTGCAGTTTCCTGGCTGCTTCCATTAAGACCTGAGCGGCTTTCTCCCACTGGTTTGTGCGCTGGTAGTATTCAATTTCCGCAAAATTGACCGAGTACAATAGGCATTTTGCCGAGTTAAGCCCGCCCAGTCTTTTCTTGACCTCTTCATTTATTATTCGGTAATACTCCACCGTCGATTCCCAGCTCATACCCCCCAGCAAACCGATGGTTTTCATATTCTCCCCCCATCATCTTTGGCAATGCACCATAGGCACAACCAACCCCGTAACCTCCTACATCTACTTAAACAGTTTACCCAAAAACCTGCCTGTGGCCTTTCCGGCAACCCTGCGCCCAATTCGCTTTGCTGTAGCCTTGGGCCCTTTGCTGATGGCAGAAATATCGCCCAACAGCCGTGCCATGCCATAAAGGAAACTGCGGGTTTGGGAAATGGTACTCTTCTTCCTGGCCATCGCTTCCCCCCCCTTATAAAATTTATTTGCCGGCAGCAGCCAGTGGTAAGCCTCGGAAATCCGTTCCAGGGGTATTCACCGCGCCAGGTTTTTAACCGGCAGTAATCAATAATTATATTGCCCACCAACCTGACGATATTCGATATATTTTTCTTGAGACAAAGGGAATTATCCTGCAGTGGGCGGGGTTTCAATTTGGTGCCATAGGTCTCCTTTCCACTGCCAGGTTAAGATGCATTTGTGCAGGGGGGCAGGAAAAACAAAACCCCTGGCGAATATTACCACCAGAGATGCTTTCTCATGAAATGTATATGTACCAACTAGGTTGCCTGTACATAATGGAAAGGGGAAAGCGAAATGAACAACGAAGAAAAAATTCTTTCCCTGTTGGAGAAAATGTACATTGATTTTAATAGACGTTTAGAAAACCTGGAAACTAAGTTTGAAAGCATTGATACCAAAGTTGGAAATCTGGAAACCAAGGTTGAAAACATTGATACCAAAGTTGGAAGCCTGGAAACCAAGGTTGAAAACATTGATACCAAAGTTGGAAATCTGGAAGCAAAGGTTGGAAATCTCGAAACCAAAGTCGGAAATCTTGAAACCAGAGTTGGGAATCTTGAAACCCAGGTTGGAGACATCGTTATCAAGGTTGGGTATCTGGAAACCAAGATTGGAAATTTAGATACCAGGTTTGGCAGTTTAGATACTACCGTCGGAAATCTCGAAACAGAAATGGCAAGTATTAAAGCTACTGTCAGCAGAATAGAAACTGACCACGGAGAAAAGTTAAGGGCTCTCTTTGACGGCCACAAGTTCATTTCAGAAAAGCTGGACCGGATAGAACAGGAGGTATCAAAACACGAAGAGATCATATTGCGAAGGGTTAGATAACACCCATCCGGAAATCGAGGAGCTCAAAAATGCCATAGTTTCGTGTAATTTATCGATGCAATTTCGAGCGTTTTTAGGCACTTCCGGGCAAATGCAAAAACCCCGCAACCTTTATAGTTGATAGTTGCGAGGTTTTTCTGGTGGGCGCGGCAGGGATTGAACCTGCGACCTCTTGAATGTGAGTCAAGCGCTCTCCCACTGAGCTACGCGCCCCCGTCGATTGGTTTATTTTCTCCTGCCTGTGTGCTTATTATAGCATAACGGTCCAATTGCCGTCAACACAGACCAGCATTCTCCGGGCACATCATGAGGAAACATCATTTCTACAGCAAGGCAGTGATTATATAAATCTCCACTGCCATAGCCAGAAGCATCGCGATCATCACCAATGTCCCCTGCCATCCCTTGGGAGTACCAAAATTAAAACTCTGGCTGGGCCGGGTCATACCCACGGCTCTGCTGGCCCAGCGCAGGTGGAACCATTCATCCTTTTTTTCTCCCAGAAGACGATTGGTGAGGGCAATGGTGGCGTACATGGCTGTGACAATCAATATCATCTTAATGATTCCCATATGACTGCCTCCAGATTAGACCCGCCCCGGCGGTCTAATTATATTTGTTATCCGGGGCACCCATTATTTTCAGACTTACCCTCTGCCAGTAATTTTTCAATAAGGGCTGCCATTTTACCCACGATCACGGCGCACTTTTCCCGGTAGTTCTTATCCTGGGGGTCGCGAAGGTCCCGGCAGTATACCGATCCCAGCTCATCCCGGGCCTGCTGATAAAAATCACGGCACAGTTCTTTC
>DUVO01000327.1 GCA_012841005.1 Bacillota bacterium
CCCTTTTTTCTCATTAAGGGTTTCGGCAAACTCCTCCAGGAGTTTCCGTTGTTTCGCAGTCAGACGGGTCGGGATTTTCACTGCAACCTTCACAAGCTGGTCACCCCGGCCACCGCGCCGCAAATGGGGGAGCCCCTTTCCCCGCAGGCGAAATCTTGTACCCGGCTGGGTTCCCGCCGGAACAGTCAGTTTAGCTTTACCGTGCAGGGTGGGTACTTCAATTTCCGCTCCCAGTGCTGCCTGGGTAAAGGAAAGGGGGGCTTCGTAGAGAATATCCACGCCCTGCCTGGTAAAAAAGGCATGGGGTTTGATGGTAATATATACATACAGGTCACCTGGTGGCCTCCCATGGCTGCCCGCTTCCCCCTCACCGTTAATCCGGAGGCGGGAGCCGGTATCAACCCCCGGGGGAACACTGACATGGATTTTTCGGGTCCGCCGGATTTTGCCCCTGCCCCTGCATTTACTGCAAGGAGTTGTAACGATCTGGCCGCTCCCCCCACAGGCATGACAGGTAGTGATATTTACCATCTGTCCCAGGACCGTCTGCCGTACCTGCTTAATCTGACCGGTGCCGCCGCAGACATTGCATGTTGTCGGGTGTGTGCCCGGTTCTGCCCCACTGCCGTTACAGTCGGGACAAATCTCTGTCCGCACTACCTCCAGATCCCTTTCCACACCAGTGGCCGCTTCTTCCAAAGTAATTTCTAGATCATAGCGTAAATCCGGCCCCTGGCGCGGTTGGTTTCTTCCCCTTCCGGCACCGCCAAAACCCTGGCCAAAAAACATATCAAAGATATCATCAAAACCGCCAAAGCCACCAAAACCGCCGAATCCCTGGGGACCTGCCTGGTAACCACCGTTTTCAAAGGCAGCATGGCCAAATTGGTCATACTGGGCCCGCTTTTGCTGGTCACTTAAAACATCATAAGCCTCTTTTATCTCTTTGAATTTTTCCTCTGCCTTGGGGTCATTTTGATTGACATCGGGATGATACTTCCGGGCCAGTTTCCGGTATGCCTTCTTAATATCGTCCTGGGTGGCATCCCGGGAAACACCCAGTATTTCATAATAATCTTTACTGCTCACATAACTTCACCACCTTTGTCCCCAGAACAACCGCCTACCGGTAACGGGCTGACTGAGTATGGCCATCCCCCCCTTTGAATGGCGGCCATACTCAACCAGGAAAGTTACAGGTAGTGGCAATTGTGGCCTCTCCTTATTTGTCTTCTTTATCTTCATCCACAACCTTGTAATCGGCATCAACAACGTTTTCATCCCCACCGGCATTCCCTGTATTCCCGCTGGCAGTACCGCCCTGGGTCTGGTCGCCCTGGGCCTTGTAGGCTGCTGAACTGAACTCGAAAAGGGCTGTGGTAAGGGCTTCAGAGGCCTTCTTGATCTTTTCGGTATCATTACCTGCCAGGGCCTCTTTCGCTTCGGCAACAGCCTTCTCAACCTTCTCCTTAAGATCTTGGGCTACCTTGTCCCCCAGCTCCTTCAGGGTCTTCTCTGCATTATATACTAAACCATCACATTCATTCCTGGCCTCAACTACCTCTTTTCGTTTTCTATCCTCTTCTTCATATTTCTGGGCGTCGGCCACCATTCTTTCGATATCCTTCTCAGCAAGACCACTCGATGCTTGAATGGTAATCTTTTGTTCCTTTCCGGTGGCCTTGTCTTTGGCCGAGACGTTGACAATTCCGTTGGCATCGATATCGAAGGTTACTTCAATTTGGGGTATACCCCGGGGAGCAGGAGGAATCCCCGACAGGATAAACCGGCCCAGGGTCTTATTATCTGCCGCCATTGGTCGCTCACCCTGCAGGACATGGATTTCCACACTGGTCTGGTTATCTGCAGCAGTGGAGAAGATCTGGCTTTTGGAAGTAGGGATAGTGGTATTGCGTTCGATAATCCTGGTAAAAACGCCCCCTAAGGTTTCAATCCCCAGGGAGAGGGGGGTAACATCCAGGAGAACCACGTCCTTGACTTCTCCAGCCAGGACACCCCCCTGGATAGCCGCCCCGATGGCCACACACTCATCGGGGTTGATACCCTTATCCGGTTCTTTCCCAATATGTTTTCTTATGGCTTCCTGGACAGCAGGGATCCGCGTTGATCCCCCTACCAACAGGATCCGGTCAATATCCTCCGGCTTCAGGTTGGCATCGGCAAGGGCCTGGCGCAGGGGCCCCATGGTTTTCTCAACCAGGTCTTCGGTCAACTGGTTGAATTTTGCCCGGCTAATAGTCATCTCCAGATGCTTGGGGCCATTCTGGTCTGCCGTTATAAAGGGCAGGTTGATCGTGGTGCTGCTCAGGCTCGACAGCTCGATCTTTGCCTTTTCTGCTGCCTCATTGAGCCTTTGCAAGGCCATCCGGTCCTGCCGCAGGTCGATGCCATGTTCTTTCTTAAATTCAGAAGCAATATAGTCTATGAGCCTCTGGTCAAAATCGTCCCCACCAAGTTTGTTGTTACCGCTTGTGGCTTTGACCTCAAAAACACCATCACCCAGTTCGAGGATGGAAACATCGAAGGTTCCCCCACCTAAATCAAAAACCAAAATTGTGGAGGTTTCTTCCTTGTCTATGCCATAGGCAAGGGCTGCTGCCGTTGGCTCATTGATAATCCGTAAAACTTCAAGACCGGCAATACGCCCGGCATCCTTGGTGGCCTGCCGCTGGCTGTCGGAAAAATAAGCAGGAACCGTAATCACAGCCTTTTCAACCTTTTCCCCCAAATAGGCCTCTGCATCTTGCTTCAATTTCTGGAGAATCATAGCAGAAATCTCCTGGGGGGTAAATTTCTTGCCATCTATTTCTACCGTGTGACTTGAACCCATATGGCGTTTAATGCTCATCACCGTACGGTCGGGGTTTGTAATGGCCTGCCGTTTGGCTACCTGCCCCACCATTCGTTCGCCATCCTTGGTGAAGGCAACAACCGAGGGTGTCAAGCGACTTCCCTCGGCATTATTTATGACGACAGGCTCACCACCTTCCAAGACGGCGACGACTGAATTTGTCGTCCCAAGATCAATTCCAATCACCTTTGACATATCAAGCTACCTCCTTCACTTCCGTATAAATGCAGAAGGTCAACCCTTTGCTACCTTTACCAAGCTGGGACGTAACACCCGGTCATGGAGCATATATCCCTTTTGGACTTCCTCCACAACAGTACCGGCCTCTGCGGCACAAGCTTCTACCTGCAGCACAGCCTCATGTATTTTAGGATTAAAGGGCTCCCCTTCAGCCTCTATTGGGTTAACGCCTTCCCTCTTTAATATTTCCATAAATTGCCGGTAAATCATCTCTACCCCTTCAATTATGGCCGCAGCAGTCGGTTCTCCTTCCACTTGCAGGGCCCGTTCCAAATTATCGAGAACAGGCAATAATTCCAGGAAAAGACGCTCATTTGCCCGATTTATAAGATCCAGGCGTTCCCTTTGTGTCCGCCGGCGGTAGTTTTCAAAATCAGCCCTGGTACGTTGCAGGAAACGCAGGTACTCTTCCTTCTCCTCCTTTTGTTTTTCTAAAGCCTGTTTTAAAACGGCAACCTCATCTTCCTGCCTGTCCGCCTGGGCCGTTGTTCCTTCCCCGGTCTCAATTTCACCTTCCACCCGGTTGGGAGCATCTTCAGTTCCCGTAACTTGCGGCCCCTCTTGGGATATACTTTGCTCCTCGTCGGGTTTTCCTCCCTCTTCACCCCTTTGCTCCTCAACAGTCAAATCTGGTTCCGCACCCTGAGGACAAACCTTTTCCTCCATATTATTACACCACCCTTCTTAAGAATTATATCAACAGGTAAACTCCGGCTTACCCAGTCTGGCAGCACCACAGTCCAGAAGGGACCCGCCCCCCTTAATTCCGGAACAAGGGGCGGGTCCTGGCATACCCCCGGTGTCTCCCATCAACTGGGCACACCTAACAGAGGAATTCTGCCAGCGCTTTACTTAAAAGTTTTTGCATGTATTCAACTACGGATACTACCCTGGCATAGTCCATCCTGGTCGGCCCCAATACACCAATGGTCCCCACCCTGCGGCCATTGATTTCATAACAGGCCGTTACAATACTGCAATCCTTCATCAGTATACACTTATTCTCTTCTCCAATTGTAATTGCGATATCTTCCGATGCTGTATCCATCAGCAAGCGGCAGAGATGATCCCGCTCCTCCAGTACCTGCAGGAGGCTTCGCACCTTTTCCACATCATTAAACTCCGGCTGTTTCAGGATATTGGTGGTTCCCCCCAGGTAAACCTTCTCCTCCCCCGTATAACCAAAACTGGCAACCAGTTCTACCAGAAAGTGCTGGAGGGTTTTGTTCCTGCGGGAAAATACAGAATACAATTCCTGAAGAAAGGAACTGCTCAGATTCTCCAGAGGCATCCCCCTTAAGAGCTTGGTAAAAACCTGGGCGATCTGGTCTAATTCTGCCGCCGACACTCCCGGGGGAATCTCCATTACCCTGTTTTGTACCAGCCCGGTATCGGTAACCAAAAGTACAACCACATAATGGGTATCCAGGGGGACCAACTGCAGTTGTTGGAAAACCTGCTGCCCAAAAATCGGGGTCATAATCAGGGAAACATACTGGGAAACTTCAGAGAGTACTCTGGTTGCCTGACTAAAGACAGTATCAATTTTCGACAGCCTTTGTTGCAAGGCCCGGGTTAACCTTTCCTCGTCAGCAGGGGAAAGCCTTTCGGTTTCCATCAAACTGTCAACGAAATAACGGTACCCCATATAGCTGGGGATCCGACCGGCTGATGTATGGGGCTGTTCCAAATAGCCCATTTCATCCAAATCAGCCATTTCGTTTCGAATTGTAGCCGGACTGATCCCAAGATTGTAGCGCCGCGCCAGGGTCCGGGAACCTACCGGCTCCGCCCTTTGAATATAGTCACTGACAATGGCCTTGAGAATAGCTCGCTTCCTGTCACTGAGCATAATATCACCCTCAGTGTTAGCACTCTCTCTCAAAGAGTGCTAACAATTATACTTTCAAAATACCGTAAAACCCATTCTTTGTCAAGTATAGAAGGAGCATTTCAAGCAGGTAAAAACTCCAAAAATACCCTGTTGGCAAAAAAAAGCCCCTTTTTCGTTAACCGGATGCCCTGGGGGATGACCTCCAGCAAATCCTGCTGGGCCAATCTCTCCAGGTTATCGGCATAAATTGCGAACAGATCCTGCCGGAAACGTTTCTGAAAACCCTTTCTCTCAACACCCTGGCACAAACGCAAGCCAAGAATTACGGTTTCGGCCTGCTCCAGTTCCAAGGTCAATTCTTCCCTGGTAGCAACCGGCACCCTGCCCCGCTCCAGAGCGGCCAGGTATTTATCCAGGGATGACTCATTGGCCCACCGCCTTCTCCCACCGTCATAGGAATGGGCTCCTGGTCCCAGGCCCAGGTAAGGTTCATTGCACCAATAGGTCATATTGTGACGGCACTCCCGGTTCCTTTGGGCAAAATTTGCTATCTCATACTGCTGATATCCGGCTGCAGGCAGCATCTCCAGGGCCAGCTGGTACATGGCTGCATCCAGCTCCTCCGCCGGTGGTATCAGCTTACCTTCCTCTCGCCACCGGTGAAAGGGGGTCCCTTCTTCAAATACCAGGTTATAAGTGGAGATATGTTCAGGGGCCAGGGCGATGACTTTCTTGAGGGTATCTTCCCATTGGTCCAGGGTTTGGCCCGGCAGGGCAAAAATAAGGTCAAAACCTATATTGGCGAAACCCTCCCTGCGAAGCAAATCATAGGATTTATAAACATCGGCCGTCCGGTGTATTCGTCCTAACCGGGCCAGGTGTTCATCCTGTAAGGCCTGCACCCCCAAGCTGATCCTGTTTACACCGGCTCCTTTGAAGACCGTTAATCTTTCCCGGGAAATAGTGCCGGGATTGCATTCAATAGTCACTTCTTTTATATACTCGACCGGAACATGCCGGTAAATCAGGGCAAAGAGAGCCGCCAGTTCCCGGGGCTTGAGGCAAGATGGGGTTCCACCACCGAAATAAATGGTCTTCACCCTTATGCCCGCCAGTAACTGGAAATATAATTCCAGTTCCCTTTCCAAACCCGCGAGGTAGCTTTGAACCAGATCCTGCCCATAGGGGAAGGAGACAAAATCACAATAATGACATTTTTTTAGACAAAAAGGAACATGAATATAGAGGGCTAATTCCTGCACCTTTACTCCCCTTCCCATAGTACCCTGTAACCCGTCACTTGATCTTCAGAACCGCCATAAAAGCTTCCTGGGGTACTTCTATATTTCCCACCTGCTTCATTCTCTTTTTACCTTCCTTTTGCTTCTCCAACAATTTCCGCTTCCTGGTAACATCTCCCCCGTAGCATTTCTGCAATACATCCTTGCGCAAGGCCCGCACCGTTTCCCTGGCAATAGGTCTGTTGCCCACAACGGCTTGGATAGGGATATCAAACATCTGCCTGGGGATCAGGCGGCGCAGTTTATCCACCAGTTCCCGGCCCCGGTAATAGGCCTGATCCTGGTGGGTTATACTCGATAAGGCATCAACCAGTTCTCCGTTAATCAAAATATCCAGCTTGACCAACTTCGCTTCCCTGTGGTCCAAATACTCATAGTCGAGGGAGGCATAACCACGGGTGCGGGATTTAAGTAAATCAAAGAAATCATAAATAATTTCACTCAGAGGCAAATCATAGGTCAGCAGCACCCGGGTCTGGTCCATGTATTCCATGTTGCGAAATTCCCCCCGGTTTTCCTGGCAAAGCTCCATTACCGGTCCTACGTAAGGGCTGGGTACAATTATGGTCGCCCGAACATAGGGTTCAGCCAAGGAAGCTATCTCCTGTTGGGGTGGGAATTTGACCGGGTTATCAATATACTCAACACTCCCATTGGTCCTGGTAACCTTGTACTTGACGCTGGGGGCAGTTGTAATCAGTTCCAGGTTATATTCCCGCTCCAGCCTTTCCTGGACAATCTCCATGTGCAAAAG
>DUVO01000146.1 GCA_012841005.1 Bacillota bacterium
GGATACAGTGCGTGCATGAAGCAGGGATCATTCATGGCGCCATCAAACCGAATAATTTACTTGTCAACCCCGCCACACTTGACATCGGAATACTTTATCTGGAAAACCGGCTGGCAGAGCGAGTATTTACAGCTGAAATGGCACAGATGATAGAGCTGTTAACTTCGCAGGCGGCGATCTCCCTGGAGAATGCTCGGCTGCTGGAAGAAATGAAAAGGACAGAGAAGGCACTGCGGCTGGCCAAAGACGATCTGGAGATGCGGGTGCGGGAAAGGACCGCGGAGTTGGCCAGAGTTAACGTTTTGCTGGAAAATGACATTGCCGAGCGCAGGAAGGCCGAGGAATCTTTAAAAGCAGAAAGGCAGCGCTTCAACAATATCCTGGAAATCCTGCCGGCTTATCTGGTTCTGTTGACGCCGGATTATCATGTGACCTTTGCCAATCGTTTCTTCCGGGAGCGCTTCGGCGAGTCCCATGGACGGCGCTGCTTCGAGTATCTGTTCGGGTACAGCGAGCCCTGTGAGAATTGTCAGGCCTTCAAAGCGCTGAAAACCGCGGCGCCCCACGAGTGGGAATGGAACGGCCCGGATGGCCGCATTTACCATATTTACGATTTTCCTTTCCTTGATGTAGACGGTTCCAACCTCATCCTGGAGATCGGCCTCGATATCACCGATCACAAAAAGGCGGAAGAGGAGATACAAAAGCTTAACAGAGAGCTTGAAAAGCGTGTTGAAGAGCGCACAGCCCAGCTGGCAGCCGCAAACAGGGAACTGCACGCCAGCGAAGCGCAACTGCGGACGGCCCTGCACGAAAAGGAGACCCTTCTCAAGGAGATCCACCACCGCGTGAAGAACAATCTCCAGATCATCCACAGTATGCTCAACCTGCAGCTGCCTTATATCAAAGACGAGCAGGCTGTCACGCTGTTCAAAGAGAGTCAGAACCGTATTTACACCATGGCCCTGATCCATGAGAAATTATACAGATCCGAATCGCTGGCCAGGATTGACCTGTCCGAGTATATTCGCAGCCTGGTCACCAACCTGTTTCTGTCCTACGGTGTGACCGAGCGTGCGGTAAAGCTGGAGATCTATGTCGAAGACATTACGCTTGATATTAGCATGGTCATCCCTTGCGCTTTGATCATCAATGAACTCGTCTCCAACTCGTTGAAGCATGCTTTCCCGGAGTCATGGAAGCGTGCCGGGGAGACAGGCCGGATCTGTATCGACCTGCGCCGGGCAAATGCAAAAGATAATATTATCCTGACGGTCAGCGACAACGGCATCGGCCTGCCTGAAGGCTTTGAGATAGAGAATTGCACAACAGTGGGTCTGAGGCTGGTTAACATGCTGGTAAAGCAGCTCAGAGGAACCATTGGCCTGCGTACAAACGGCCCGGCGGAATTTACCATTGGTTTTAAAAGTACGAGATATTAATGAGGAAGGTGAAAGAGAGCTGTGCACGATGTAAAAATTCTCATTGTTGAAGACGAAGGCGTTGAAGCTCTGGATATTCAACATCGACTGATCAGCCTAGGCTACCCTACCCCTGATATTGCTTTCTCCGGAGAAGAAGCTGTCCAGAAGGCCGGAGAAATTTCGCCGGATCTGGTGTTGATGGATATCATGCTGCCCGGAGAGATCGATGGTATAACGGCTGCCGAGCTGATCAAGGCCTGTTTAGATATCCCGGTTATCTACCTTACCGCCTATGCGGACGACAATACGCTGCAACGTGCCAAGATCACAGAACCAAACGGCTATATCATCAAGCCTTTCCGGGAAAGGGAACTGCATATAACCATCGATATGGCGCTGTACAAGCATCAAATAGAAAAGAAATTAAAAGAAAGCGAAAAATGGTTGGCCACAACGCTGCGCAGTATCGGAGACGCCGTGATCACTACCGATCAAAACGGCCTGGTGACCTTCATGAATCCGGTAGCCGAGGTGCTGACCGGTTGGCAACTGGAAGAGGGCCGGTATAAAAAGCTGACAGAGGTTTTCAATATTATAAACATGTACACGCGTAAACCTGCGGAAAACCCGGTAAAGAAAGTATTGCAGGAAGGCTTTACCGTTGGCCTGGCCAACCATACAATACTGATAAACCGGAACGGTGCAGAAATACCGATTGATGACAGCGCCGCACCGATCAAAGACAGCAGGGAAAACATAATCGGCGTGGTCCTGGTGTTCCGCGATGTAACAGAGCGCAAAGAGGCTGAAGAAGCCTTGCGCAGGAGCGAGGAACGCTACCGCGAGCTGGCCGAAAAACTCCGCGTGGCCGACGAGCGCAAAAACGAGTTCCTGGCGGTACTCTCTCATGAGCTGCGCAATCCCCTCACCTCCATCCGCAACAGCCTCTTTATCCTTGACCAGGCTGAACCCGGCGGAGAGCAGGCCAGGCGGGCGAAAGGCATCCTGGAGCGGCAGGTCGGGCAACTTTCGCGCTTGGTCGATGACCTGCTTGACATCACCCGCATCACGCGGAACAAGATCCGGCTACAGCGGGAGAGAATTGAGCTCAACGAGCTCGTGCGGCAGACGATTGAAGACCACAGGGCGCTTTTCGAGGCATCCGGCGTGCAGCTGGAAACCGAATTTGCTCCTGCAGCCCTGTTTTTACAGGCTGACCGGGTGCGGCTGGTGCAGGTTGTCGGGAACCTGCTCCAGAATGCGGCCAAGTTCACCGGGCACGGAGGAAAGACAAGAGTATCCATTGAAAGCGATACCGCGAAGCAGCGAGCGATTATCCGCGTGGCCGACACCGGTGTCGGCATGGCGCCCGAACAGGTTTCACGACTTTTCCAACCTTTCATGCAGGCGGAGATAACCATTGACCGGAGCCGCGGGGGCCTGGGGCTCGGCCTGGCTCTGAGCAAGGGGCTGGTGGAGCTGCACGGCGGCGAAATCAGCGCTTCAAGTGCCGGGTTAGGGAAAGGATCGGAGTTCGTCGTATCACTTCCTCTGGATAGCATCTCCGGCGCAGAACTCCAGGATGTACCTGCGGAGGGCCCGCGCCGCAGCCGGCGGGTGCTCATTATCGACGATTATACTGATATAGCCGAGTCCCTGCGTGAACTGCTCGAGCTCAATAACCACAAGGTCGCGGTTGCTTACAACGGTCCCGACGGGATAGCCAAGGCGCGGGAGTTCCGTCCTGAAATTTTATTGTGCGACATCGGTCTGCCTCGCATGAACGGCTACGAGGTCGCCGGGGCTTTTCGCCGGGACGAGGAGCTGAGCAATGTCTATCTCGTAGCGATGACCGGCTATGCTTTAC
>DUVO01000052.1 GCA_012841005.1 Bacillota bacterium
CATTTGTTGCAACAATTTTCGCCCGGGAAAAAAAAAAGAGCACTCGGGAGTGAGTGCTCCGGGAGTAGTAGGGCTCTGCCTGAATGGTATAATCAGATAAATGATTACAGGTTACCGGTATTTATTCTTCCAGCGGTAGGGATGCATAGAAATCATCCAGAATAACATCTCTCATTTTGTTATCCTGGTCTTCATAGGTACCCTTTCCGGGCTGTACGGGGAAATAACGCCTGCTGCTCATGGGTAACCCTCCCTTGGTATGATACAACTGGGTAATGATTACCAGCTATATATGGATACACACATATTAGTATCTTAGTATGAGTGTATACAATAATACCGAAATTGTCAAGCCCTAATTACCCATTGGTTGGGAAATTCCCCGTAAATAAAAAACAGGGAGCAGAAATTTTCTGCTCCCTGGGTTATAATTTTTATCCGGCGAAGTTGTGGTTGCCAATTACCCTGACCACCGGTCGGCTGCGAATCCAGGCGGAGCGGGCAAGTTTGGGGTTATAGAAATAGAGTGCATCCTTTACCACTATCTTGCCTTCCAGGGCCAGCCGGGCTGCCTCTAGCGCTTCTTGTGATGGTTCCTGGTAGATGGAACCATTGCGGACGGGACAGAACTGGTAGCGTCCGTTGACCCGCTGGAATATTACCTGCTTAATTGTATCGGGGAAATTCCGGCTCTTAACCCGGTTTAAGACGACATTAGCAACGGCAATTTTACCTTCCAGGGGTTCCCCTTGGGCTTCAGCATGGACAAGCCTTGCCAGCCAGTCCAGGTCTTCCTCAGAATAAGCAGGAGGTGGCTCTTCCTCCTCTTCAGCTTCTTCCTGCAGGTTAGGTGCTGCCAGGACCCCACCTGCAGGAGCATAAGTAGCAGTGCTGAGCATACACCAAATTAGGCAGGTAAGGATCAAGACAGTGATCCTGCGCATGGTCTCCTCCCCCTCTCTTTTTACCACCCGGGTAAAAAACAAACCAAAGCAGATCCTACCGGAAAACTGTTCCTGTTGTCTACCCCAGAGAAAGGGCGTTACATATGATGAAGCCTGTTTTTGCCCCGTGACAGGGCAGTGGCTCCAAGGGTGCGATCTTTACTTTCTTTTGATCAGGAATTCTAGGTTTTACTACAGTTATTGTTAATCAATATGAATTTACTTCCTATAATGTTAATAATTACCAATCAATACCTCTATTATACGCCTTTGCTAAGATTTGTGTATAGTTCTCTATATTGTTTATTTGAATAGTGGTAAAATGCCGGGGAAGTGAAGACCGGATTACGAAGCCGGTCAAAGGAGGGCGAAAGTCCAGCCGTTTTTTTCTGGGCAATAGAGTTGTTAAAAATTAAGGAGACAAACCTTTTCTAAAGTTTGTCCCCTTTATTATCAGGATAGACGCCTATGCCGGTTCCTGACACCAGCAGCGGGATGAAAAACACTCGGAGAGGCTATTGCGTCCGTATCTAATGTAACCGAGTTATCAAGATTAATGGGCATAGGCAATACGGCCACAAGATAGTTGTTTTCAGAGTAGAGTCAACGCGGCTTTTTTCCCTTATTGGGCCAGTTCCCTGGCGATGGTCTCGTTCACTTCTTGCATGAGTTTTTCCAGCTCTCCCTGGGCCTTTTGGAGGGCCTGCAGGGTGGTGTTCAGCTTCAGTTGGGTTTGTAGTTGTTCGATAGCCTTAATTTCCGCCTCCTGGATCTGCTGGCCGGTTTGTTGGGCTAGTAGGATCCTGTGCTGTTTTTGCTTTAATTCCAGGAGAAGGTCTTGGGCCCCGGGGTCCAGGGAAAGCCGGGCTTCTGCCGATTTTAAATTCCTGAACTCTTCACTTTCTTTAATAGAGAGGGCCAGGTCTTTGGCTTTTTCCTTAACAGACAAAACGACACCTCCAGATTGAAAAGGATTGGTGGTCTTAGAGAGCCATGGCTATCATATCATGCCGAGGGCTTGGGCGTCAAAGGAAATGGAAAAAATATTAGATTAATTATCTTGTTAATATTATTCTAATCCCTTACTGCCTGTTCCTTTTCTTCTTTGCCCAGCAATAAATGGCTTATCAGAAGGGTTAGAGTATAGTCCCGGGAAATTATTACAATTGGCTATTTACTGGACTGGGGGTAAAAGATATGATCAAGGAAAATTACCGTAAAGGGGGGTTTACCCGTGTTAACCAGTAAACAACGGGCAGTATTACGGTCCATGGCCAATCGAATTGTTCCCATTATTCATGTGGGAAAAAATGGGGTGAATCCAATGCTGCTCCGGCAGACGGAAGATGCCCTTAAGGCAAGAGAATTGATCAAGGGAACAGTACAACAGAATGCGAAAAGGGAAGCCGCCGAGGTTGCCAGGGAACTGGCGGAGGCGACCGGAAGTGAAGTTGTTCAGGTTATCGGCCGTAAGTTTGTCCTTTTCCGGTCTAATCCGGATGAACCAAAGATTGAATTGTAAGTGGAAGGAGCAGTGACGGTGGATTACTTAGAGACCTTTGTGCGCAAGAATCTCCTGGACTTTTTACAAG
>DUVO01000295.1 GCA_012841005.1 Bacillota bacterium
ACTGCAGCAGCAAGGAAGGGAAATGGGTCAATTTCAGAACATTGCCCAGGCCGAGGCTAAGGCAGCCCAACAACTGCAGCAGATCCAACAACTGGCAAATCAGGCCAGCCAGCAGTTGGACCAGATTTCCCAAAGCATTCAGCAGTTGACCCGGGAGACCGGCCCACAATTCACAACCCACCAGTATGGGCAGCAGGGACAGCAATTTGGCACCCAGCAGTACGGCCAGCAGGGGTACGGCACCCAGCAGTACAGCCCACAGGGACAGCAATATGGCACCCAGCAGTACGGCCAGCAGGGGTACGGTACCCAGCAGTACGGCCCACAGGGACAGCAATATGGCACCCAGCAGTATGGCCAGCAGGGGTATGGCACCCAGCCGTACAGCCCACAGGGACAGCAATATGGCACCCAGCAGTACGGGCAACAAAGGTATGGCACCCAGCAGTACGGCCAGCAGGGACAGCAATATGGCACACAGCAGTATGGCCAGCAGTATAACCCATACGGTACAGGACAGCAGTTTACCCGCAGCCAGTACCGTCCCGGCACCTAAGTGTTTGGTTGCAAACCCCGGCTTTGCCCGGGGTTTTTTCTGCTTCCTGGGGAAAGTTGTTCTACCCCTGTGCAGTGCACCTTACTGGGCAATACCTTATACTGGAAATTGGACGAGAGAAAATTACTTTGCCCGGGGTAAAAAAAAAGGACTAATTATAAAAATTAGTCCCCGGTAAATTTCGCTTTTACCATCTAGTTTCTTTAATATAGGTCTCCAGGGTGGGCGGATCACCGTAGGTTTCGAATTCATCCTTTACCTCTTGGAGGTAGGCCGGATCTGTGAGGAGGTCTAACCCTAAGAGGGCCAAGGTTTTGGCCGAAATTACCAACGCATTGTGCCCAATTGGGGCAATGCTTGCATTTGCTGCTTCGATGGAGTGCCCAGCGGCGTCGGCGGGTTTAGAGGCTACACTGAGACAAATAGAAGGGAAGTATCCGGTGAGTTCGGCAAAGTCTGTTGAGGCACCGAACTGTTTATTTTCGTTGATCTGGGTGGCTCCCAATTCTTTGGCATAGTCGAAGGCCCTTTCTTCCAGGGATTCCAGGGCAAGGGTGTTATAATATTTGCCATAATTCTCGATTTTTACCTGGGTATCGGTGGCAAGGGCCATTCCCAGGGCAATATTTTTTAATCTTTCTCCCATCTTATCAACATATTCCCTGGTTGGATGGCGATAGAAGAAATCTGCTACTGCCAGGGGTGGAATAACGTTTGGTGCTTCACCACCCTGGGGTATAACACCATGAATACGGGCATCGGGGAGAATATGTTCACGATAAGCGTCTACGGCATTGAACATCAACCTGGCAGCATCCAAGGCGTCGCGGCCGTTCCAGGGGTCGCCGGAGGCATGGGCGCTTTTCCCAGTAAAGATGTATCTTGTCGCATCCAGGGTTATGCCTGACCAACCCGCCTGCAAACGACTTGTTTGGCCACTACCATGATACATCATCAGGACATCGGTGCCTTCAAAGACACCTGCTTCCAACATTTTTGATTTGGCCGGTGGGGGAATTTCTTCTGCCGGTGTACCTATTACCCAGATGGTGCCCGGGACATCATGTTTTTCCATGGCCCTTTTTAAAGCAACGGCTGCCCCGATACCGATGGGACCCTGCATGTTGTGCTGGCAACCATGGAAGTTTTCTCCCCCCGGACCGCGGAGGGCATCGTACTCAACAGCGTAGGTGAGGACGGGTCCGCCTTCACCATGTTGAAAGGTAGCCTTAAAGGCCGTATCCAGTCCGCCGCTACCGATTTCAACGGTAAATCCCTGTTTTTGTAAGTAACTGGTAAGGAGCTTTACTGCCTCGTATTCTTCGTAACCTGCCTCTGGATTGTGGTACATCCAGTCATTCATGGCGATGAGTTCCGAGGAAATGGCATCAATGGTTTCCAATACTTCGGTTTCCAATACTTCATTTCTTAGTTCCGAGGCTGTTGCGGAAAGGCCTGGAGCCGACAAAAGGAGGACCAACATAACGGCAAGTAACCACACCAGTGTCCTTTTTCTTTTCACTTTTTTTCCTCCCTTTCTAATAAATATATTGTTCTATTATATGATGGGAAGAGAAAATATACAATAGCTTTTTTGGTAAAATAGATAAAATTTGGGCGCGCCGGGGAATGATTATTCTGCACGGGAAGCAACCTAATATAAATAAATGGGTTGAAGAAAACAGAAAGGAGGGGTCGCTCTGAGATTTTTCCGGAATTATATCTGTGGGGTGATAATCCGGTTAATCCGAATGACCCCGGCTGTTCTCTATAGTCAGCTAAAGAGGATGCTGCGCCGCAGGATAAAGTAGTCTTCTGGCTTTCTTCGCCCCAGTTGTGGCGGAGAAGGTGCTCCTTAACCGGGGGTTGACAAATTCCGGGGAGACTGGTATGATTTTGGCAACTATATATTGTGGAATGCCTCATCTCAACTGTGGGGTGAGGTAGAGGTGCGGCTGATCAAGAGTACCTGCTGTGACCCCGGGAAGGGTATGAACAGTGGGGAAAGGGGTGGCCGCCGAAGTCCAGAAACTTCCCGGGTTTTTGGGCTGGGCCTGCAGTGAATAATTGCAGGACTGTCACCGGTGGTGTCCCGCATGAACACCGGTGAAGCGCTATCTCACTTGATGCGGGGAGAGGAGGATTGCCGTGGCTGTATGCGAGTATGACTAGCAGTTGCCGGGTCAGTCCTGGTAACTGTTATTTTTTTCGTAGCTCTGGGACATAGTAAACAAATAGCAATTTCCGGGGAGGATGAGAAGGATGACTATCATCCGTGTTGTGGTCAATGGTGCCTACGGGAAAATGGGCCGAACGGCAGTACAGGGAATCCTTGGGGATCCCCAGTTGGAGTTGGTTGGTGCTGTCGGGCGGGTGAGGGGTATTGGACTCGATGCCGGGGAAGCAGCCGGTTGTAATAAAGCCGGGATTGCCATTGAGAAGGATCTGGAGGCCTGCCTGGCGCGGGTAAAACCCGATGTGGTAATAGATTTTACCAATCCCGCTGTTGTCAAAGATAGTATCCGGACCATACTTTTGGCCGGGGCCCATGCCGTCGTGGGGACGACGGGGCTTTCCGGGGCGGATCTTCCCCTCTTGCAAGGGTGGAGCCGGGAGACCGGCAAGAATGTACTGGTGGCGCCCAACTTTGCCATCGGCGCGGTGTTAATGATGAAATTCGCCCAGGAAGCAGCCCGCTTTTTTCCGGCAGTGGAAATTATCGAAGCCCATAATCCCCAGAAGGCCGATGCCCCTTCGGGCACTGCCATCAAAACCGCAGAAGCTATGCAGGGGGCGAGGGGCGAAAACCCTGTTGTTTTGGGCGAAGAGAAGATTCCCGGTGTGCGGGGAGGCGCCCTAAATGGTATCCCCATCCACAGTGTGCGGCTCCCCGGTTATGTGGCCCACCAGCAGGTCATCTTTGGCGGTTTGGGCCAGACCCTGACCCTGCGCCACGATTCCATCAGCAGGGAATCCTTTATCCCGGGGATAGTGCTGGCTGTGAAGAAGGTTGGTGAACTTGAGGGGGTAGTTTACGGATTCGAGAACCTCCTGGATGGATAGGAAGAAGACGAGCTCGCGTAATAATTACTAAATGTGGGGTGAAAAACATGGCTCATCTAGGTACAGTGATTACGGCTATGATAACTCCCATTGACCGGGAGATGCGGGTTGATCTCGATAAGATGGAAGAACTAACGGAAAGGTTGATTCAACTTGGTTCCGACGGCCTTCTGGTTACCGGTACCACCGGGGAATCACCTACCCTGACCAGGGAGGAAAAATTATCCCTGCTGGAACGGGTTATCAAGACGGCCGGCGGCCGGGTTCCAGTTCTGGCCGGAACAGGGAGCAACAACACCCAGCAGAGTATTGAATTAACCAGGGAGGCCGAGAAACTGGGGGCCGATGCCATCATGCTGGTAACACCTTACTACAATAAACCTCCCCAGGAGGCCCTCTACGCCCACTTTACCGCCGTGGCTGCCGCCACTTCCCTGCCGGTAATGCTCTACAATGTCCCGGGCCGCACTTCCCGGAATATTGAAGCCCAAACGGTAGCCCGCCTGGCAGAGGTTGATAATATTGTGGCCATTAAGGAGGCCAGTGGCAACCTGGACCAGGTTTCTGAGATCCGGCGCCTGACCCCCCCTGAATTCTGTATTTACAGCGGTGATGATAGCCTGACCCTGCCTATTTTGGCCGTGGGGGGTAAGGGTGTAGTCAGTGTCGCCTCCCACCTGGTGGCCGACCGGATCCAGGCAATGATCAGGGCTTTTAACGGGGGTCAGGTGGAGGAAGCGGCAGCTGTCCACCGGGAATTGTTCCCCCTCTTCCGGGCTCTCTTTGTAACCACCAATCCCATTCCGGTAAAGGCGGCCCTGCGTTTAGTGGGATTTGAGCCCGGGGGGCTGCGCCTCCCCCTTACTGAGGCAACTGCGGGGGAAGTTGAGATTATCCGGCAGATCCTTATCCAGGCCGGCCTGTTGTAAAACCCTGCCTTCTGGACCGTGTATACCAGTTAATACCTGTCTCCTCCCCAGGGACAGTTTTGACGTCCCCGGGGAGGTTTTTTTGCAGGAGTTTTTGACCCTTTGCCGAAAATAATTATAAAATGGCAATGGATAAAAAATTAAAATATTTTTGCGGGAGGGGGCCGGCCCTATGGTCAAGGGTAGAATGCCAATGGAAGGCAGGGAAGGGGCCCAGGAGGGCTGTATTAACACTGATGCTTTCTCAGCAGATATATCACCTCTCTTTGAAATGGCCTGGGTACGGTGCCGCCATTTGGGTGTAGATCCGGGTTCAGGCCGCTGTAGCCGGGTTTTGTCTAAATCTGAACTTGCCCCCCTTCTGGCCGAGAATAAGCTGTTCATCGAGACAACCGGTGCTGTTTTTCAAGAACTGTCTGAGTTGCCGGGCAGTTTTCCCGTTGTCATAGTCGTTGCCACAAAGGATGGTGTCATCCTGGAGACCTTTGGTGACACTGATGCAAGGAAGGAACTGGCCGCTGAACTGAACCTGGTCCCCGGCGCCTGCTGGCGGGAGGAGGAAACCGGCAACACTGCTCTCAGTATGGCCATCGCCGCAAAGGAGCCGGTGCAGGTCACTGGAGCGGAACATTATTGCCGGCAGTATTATGCCTGGTCCGGTACGGCGGCTCCCCTTTTCAGTCCGGCGGGACAGGTTATTGGTGTCATCGGCTTTTTCGCCAGGGCCGAAGAGGCCCATCCCCATGCCCTGGTGCTGGTGGCGGCGTTGGCCCGGGCTGTTGCGGGGAAACTAAAGGCCGTCGAGCAACTGGAGATGCAGAACAAATACCAGGAGGCGATCCTGGAGTCAATGTTCGATGGTTTCCTGACTATTGACGGCAAAGGCTGTGTCATCCATATGAATGCCAGCGGTGGCCGGATTCTGGGGGTTGATCACAAAAAAGTAATTGGAAAGTTTATCGGCGACATCGTTGATTTTAAACCCGTTATCCTTGAGGTCCTGAAAACGGGCAAGGGATATGTGGATAAGGAATTTATGGTGAAGACAAGTACAGGCTTTAAACACTTTATGAAGACAGCCGTTCCGATCCGGGATGAAAACGGGCGGATTACTGCTGTCGTAGATACCTTTCGAGAGATCAAGCGGGTGCGGAATCTGGTCAATCAGATGGTGGGGGCCCAGGCCCAATTTACCTTTGCTGATATTATTGGCAATAGCCGTCCCATCAGGGAATGTTTACGGTTGGCGAAGATGGCGGCCCAGAGCAGTTCCCAGGTCCTGCTGCAGGGGGAGAGCGGCACCGGGAAGGAACTCTTTGTCCAGGCCATCCACAATGCCAGCAGCCGGCGGGACGGCCCCTTCGTGGCCCTCAACTGTGCCGCCCTTCCCCATGAGCTGATTGAAAGTGAATTGTTCGGCTATGAGGATGGGGCCTTTACTGGTGCTTCCCGGGGCGGGCGGCCGGGGAAATTCGAGCTTGCTTCCGGTGGGACCATCTTTTTCGATGAAATTGGGGATATGCCCCTGGATATGCAGGCAAAATTGCTGCGGGTTCTAGAGGAAAAACGGGTGGTTCGCCTGGGGGGGCGTCACTATATTAATTGCGATGTGCGGGTAATTGCGGCCACCAACAGGGAACTGGCCCGGGAGGTTGAAATAGGGAACTTTCGCCGGGATCTGTATTACCGCTTGAATGTGATTTGTATTCCCCTCCCTCCCCTCCGGCGGCGGGGCACTGATATAGAATTGTTTATTGATCATTTTACCCGGCAGATCAGTAACCAGCTGGGGCAGGAACCCTGCTCCTTCGCTCCTGAAGCCCTGCAGGTGATGCGGTCTTATCCGTGGCCGGGAAATGTCCGGGAATTGAAGAATATCGTTGAGCGGGTGTTGAACACGGCACCGGGGCCTGTGATCACAGCGGCTGAGGTGACCAGACACCTTCGTTCCCAGTCTGAGCAGGGGGTTTTAACCGGGGAACTGCTTTCTATGGAGGAATTGGAGCGGCAGGCAATCCAAAGGGCGTTAAAGGTTGCGGGGGGAAATATTTCCCGTGCTGCCCGGCTTCTAAGGATCAGCCGGAATACCCTCTACAATAAGCTGAAAAAATACCGGCTGGAAGTGGGCTGAGAAGTTGCTCAAAATTTGTGCAGTGCGCAATAATTGGACAGGTGGTGGAACCTGGATGGACGTTGGTTTGATGCTCTTCTGGGCAGAGCTGTCATAATAATGAGCAAAATGCATCTACTTGATGCCGGCATCAGGAAAAAATGGGGATCTTCCAGTCCCCATTTTTGTTGGTTTAAAAGTAGTTTTAGCGAAAAAACTACTTGGTATAATTATTGCAATAATCACGTCATTAAGAACTGTCAGTTCCCGCCGGTCAAGGTGCCGGGGGAACAGAAGGCCATGATTTTTGTAGGAGGTGTTATCAGCTTGGATTTTCCCAGGGAACAACTAAAGGCTTTTTATCGAACCATGTATACTATTCGTTCCTTTGAAGAGAGGTGCAATGAACTTTTTCTGGCCGGAAAGATCCCGGGTTTTGTACACCTCTACATCGGTGAAGAAGCTATTGCCACCGGGGTCTGTGCAACCTTGAGGAAAGACGATTTCATTACCAGTACCCACCGCGGCCACGGCCATACCATTGCCAAGGGTGCGGATCTGAAGAAAATGGCGGCGGAAATATTCGGAAAAAGTACGGGCTACTGCCGCGGCAAGGGCGGCTCCATGCACATAGCAGACTTTTCCATCGGTATGCTGGGCGCCAACGGTGTTGTCGGGGGCGGTTATAACCTGGCGGTAGGAGCTGCCCTGGCGGCTAAAATGCGGAAAACCGGGCAGGTAGCCGTTTGTTTCTTCGGCGATGGTGCTTCCAACCGGGGTACCTTTCATGAAGCTATGAACATGGCAGCTGCCTTTAAACTGCCGGCTATTTTTGTCTGCGAGAATAACCAGTACGCTTCGACGACTCCTTATCGGACCACTACCTCTGTTGAGAATATCGCTGATCGGGCAGTGGGTTATGGTGTTCCGGGTATTGTGGTTGATGGAAACGATGTCTTTGCCGTTTATGAAGCAGCAAAGGCTGCAGTGGAGCGGGCCCGGGCCGGTGGCGGACCCAGCCTTATTGAGGCCAAAACCTACCGGATTAAGGGTCATTTTGTCGGGGACCCAGAGCTGTACCGGTCCCGGGAAGAAGTGAGGGAAAGGTTTGAGACCGATGATCCTTTGAAAAATTTCCGGAAACAGGTTTTGGCGGCAAACCAGTTGACAAAGGGAGAGCTTGAGGAAATTGAGGAACAGGTGCAGGAGGAGTTGAATGCTGCCATAGCCTTTGCTGAGGAAAGCCCCTTTCCGGAACCCGAGGAACTGTTTCAAGATCTTTACGTGGAAGGGTGGGGAGAAGCATGCGGGAAATAACCTTTGCGGAGGCTACTATGGAAGCCATGGCTGAAGAAATGGAACGGGACGAGCGGGTTTTTATCATGGGAGAGGATATAGCGCGGCAGGGGGGGATCTTCGGTCAGTTTAAAGGACTGCCCCAGAAATTCGGTTTTGAGCGGGTCATAGATACCCCTATTTCCGAAACGGCCATTGTCGGTGCCTGTGTCGGCGCCGCCCTGGCGGGGATGCGCCCCGTTGCCGACATGCACTTTGTCGATTTTATCACTGTAGCCATGGATGAGGTCGTCAACCAGATGGCCAAGATCCGGTACATGTTCGGAGGTCAATGTACGGTACCGGTGGTTTTGAGGGCGCCCGACGGCGCTGCCCGTTCCGCCGCCGCCCAGCATTCCCAGTGCCTCGAGTCCTGGTTTGTCCATGTCCCGGGCTTGAAGGTAGTTATTCCTTCCAATCCGGCCGACGCCAAGGGCCTTTTAAAGTCTGCCATCCGGTCCGATGATCCCGTATTGTACTTCGAGCATAAGGATCTCTTTCGTATGAAGGGTCCCGTGCCCGAGGGGGAATTTTTGGTTCCCATTGGGAAAGCCAAGGTGGTGCGGGAAGGCACAGATGTCACCATAGTATCCTATTCCGCCACCCTGCATAAAGCCCTGAAGGCAGCCGAGGCCCTGGCTCACGAGGGGATCCAGGCGGAAGTCATTGACCTGCGGAGTATCGTACCCCTGGACAAGGAGACCCTCTTTGCGTCGGTGAAAAAGACGGGCTACCTAGTTATTGCCCACGAATCTACCAAGAATGGCGGTGTGGGGTCTGAGGTGGCGGCTGTTGTGGCCGAGGAGATCATTGAGTATTTGGATGGGCCCATCAAGCGGGTGGGGGCAAAATTTGTCCCGATTCCCTTCAGCCCGGCCCTGGAACCGCTGATGCTGCCCCAGGTGGAAGATATTATAGCTGCTGTCAAAGAGTCTCTTTAGGGCATAGAAAAGGTACTATAATTGGGAGGGGGTGATCTGTGGCGAGAGGGAAGATGGGAGAAACGCAGGGGGTTTAAGGTAAACTTGACCAGTGAATTGTTTGGATTGCCAAAGAACCACATACAAAAGAAAGGAAGTGGGTTTTGGATGAATAAGAAGCTTTTGCGGTTCCTGGCTGTAGGAATGTTGTTTATCCTGGTCCTCGGCTGTTTCGGTTGTAGCGGTGGTGGTGGGCAGCAGGAGCCTGCCGGCGAAGAGGGAGAAGAGGGAGGAGAAGAAGTAGCCTTAAAGTCCGAGTACAAGTTGACCATGAACGTTTCCACCGATACCTGCTGGGGTCAGGGTGGGGTCAAGTTTGCTGAGCTGGTCAATGAGTACACCGACGGCAAAGTGAACGTCAAGGTATATCCCAACGCCCAGCTGGTCGGCGGCGACCAGATGCGCCAGGCGGAAATGGTTCAGAGTGGGGCTATTGACTTCATGCTGAACTCTACCATCAACATTGCCCCGACTATCCCTGAGTTCGACGTCTTCAGCCTTCCCTTCATGTTCCCCAGCTATGAAGCTGTAGATGCCGTTGTCAACTCTGAGGCAGGGCAGAAGCTCCTGGATGTGCTGGGCGACTATAACATGGTAGGTCTGGGCTATGGTGAGAACGGCTTCCGGGAACTCACCAACAACGTTCGTCCCATAACCTCCCCCGATGATATGAAGGGCCTCAAGATCCGGGTTGTTACCCCCATTTATATCGATATCATGCGGGCCCTGGGAGCAAACCCCATTGCCATGAACTGGGGTGAAGTCTTCACCTCCCTCCAGCAGGGTGTTATCGACGGGCAGGAGAACCCTGTTGTCGGGATTATTATCCCCAACAAGGTATATGAGGTTCAGAAATACATGACCAACTGGCATTATTCTTATGATGCCCTGGTTCTGGCTGTCAATAAGGATGTCTGGGAAAGCATCCCGGCTGACCTTCAGGAACAGATCCAGCGGGCTGCCAAGGATGCCATGGCCTACCAGATCCAGATCAGCAGGGAAGGCCTGGCGGAAGGAAACGATTTCCTGCGGGAACAGGGAATGGAAGTAACAGACCTGACCCCGGAACAACTGGTTCCCTTCAAGGAGCTGACCAAGCCCGTGTATGACGACTACGCCGAAAAGGTCGGTCTGGATATCGTAAAGGCCTTTGAAGAAGTTGTAGCGGGAATGCAGTAGAGCATGGGTTTAACTGGGGAGGGGTGCTTCATGCACCTCTCTCCTTTCCGGTCAAGGAGGGATGCTGATGTTAAAGTTCGTGGAAAAATTCCAGGAATATGCCTGTGCAGTTATGCTCTTCTTTGTCGTTGCCCTGGCCTTTGCCAATGTTATAGTCAGGTACCTGACCAACGCTTCCCTGGCCTTTACTGAAGAGTTAATCATCAATCTCTTCGTGTGGCTTACCGTCTTTGGTGGTGCCATCGCTTTTAAGAGAAAAGCCCACTTGGCTGTGACTGCCCTGACCAATCTCTTTCCGCCAAAACTTCAGAAAGCGGCTGTGGTTTTTTCGGCTCTCTGTTCCACCGCCCTTTTCATACTCCTCTTATACCATGGTTATAACCTCGTGGTGCAGGAATACGTCAACAAGATGACCACCTATTCCATGGCCCTGCCCATGTGGTGGTTCGGGCTGGCCCTGCCCTTTGGGGCGGTTCTCTTGATTATTAGCGTGGTGCAGGCGACCCTGGAAGAGCTGCGGTTACTGGCGGAAAAAGAACAGGCCAATGGTTAGGTTGAAAAGGATGGGAGGACGGTATAATGTCACTACCGATTGACCCAGGTTTACTTTTGCTTTTAGTATTTTTCGCACTGATTTTTTTACGGGTGCCCATCTGCGTTGCCCTCGGTCTTGCCGGCATGCTTTTGGTTTATTTGACCAATCTGGGAGCCCAGATGTTTGCTCCCGTGTTCTTCGCCAATATCTCAAAGTTTTCCCTGCTGGCCATTCCTTTTTTTATCCTTGCCGGGGTCCTTATGGGGAGGGCCAAGATCTCCGATAAAATTATTCGCCTCATTGCCCTCCTGGTGGGTCCGCTGAAGGGGGGCCTGGCCATTGTCACCATTATTACCGCCCTTTTCTGGGGAGCGGTGTCGGGTTCCGGTCCGGCGACGGTGGCTGCCCTGGGGACCATCCTGATCCCGGGCATGATCGAGGCGGGCTACGACAAGGGCTTTGCCGCGGCCCTGATGTCGGCTGCCAGCGGGTTGGCCATTGTCATTCCCCCCAGTATTGCCTTTGTTGTTTACGGCGTAATCACCGGTGCTTCCATCAGCAAGCTTTTTATTGCCGGGATTATTCCGGGAATAGTAGTAGGTCTTTTCCTCATTATTGCCGCCTATTTGATTTCAGTAGCCCGGGGCTACGGGGGAGAAGCTTTTGGGA
>DUVO01000294.1 GCA_012841005.1 Bacillota bacterium
AGGGGGACAGCCCCCACAAAATGCTATTTTCAGAGTAGTTTTAAACCCCCTCCCTGATTAGGGAGGGGGAAGAGCAGCTGCCTAAATGTAATTTTCATTGGCCTCCAGGGGATCGGTTTCCAGGATGGCCTCTACCTCTTCGTACCCTTCGGGGAAGGCGAAGTTGTACCGGGCCGGGAGGGCAAAGACGTATTTGCCGTTGCGGTCAAGCTCCTTCGGTCCGATGGGAGCAGCGCCGATATGGAATTCCCCATTTTCCATGGCTTCCCACTGGGCGTGGGTGAAGACCATAATGGGAATATCCTGGCGCGGCTTTTCCGCCGTCCACTGGGGATGTCTGATGATAAGGAGAGGGCCCTGGGCAGCAACTGTTTCCGGTGCTTCTGGATCAAAGCCTTCCCATTGCTCCGTGACAATGGTATAACCCGCCCAGCTCTCCGGCAGGATAAAGCGGAAACCATACTCGTCATTATTATAGACAATTTCCTCTGCTTCCCCGTAATCATCCAGGGTAACGGCGGTAATGAGCCAGCTGTTACCTTTCTTTTCCACCACCAGGGTAACGGGCCGCCTGGCGGCGATTCCTCCCTCTGCCAGCTCGACACTGGTCACTTCAATGATTTCGCCCTTTACCTGATAGGTGTTGGGGGCCGTTTCTTCGAGGGCGAGGATTTCAATGCGTTCCGGCCACGGACTGGAGACCTGCCGTCCCGGTGCCTTTAAGGGCTCCCTGGCCCATTCTTCCAGCAGTTGGGGCGCTACCAGATCACCATAGTTTTCCTGCATGCTTTGTTCCAAGATTTCTTCCGGTGCCAGCAGGGAGACCTTTTGCAGCCTTGCACCGAAGGTCTCGACCACATCAGCAACCTTTTCCTCAATGTCTTTTCCCTCTGGTTCTTCTGCCTGCTTAATGGTATTGATATACACTGTGTTATTTTCCCCGTCCCAGATCACCTCGGCGCCCAATTTTTCGGCAATAGCCCGGACGGGAGCTAAGACCCTTCCCTTTTCCAGGACCGGGGCCACGTCGGTTTCCAATTCGGAGCCGTTCACCACGATTTTAATTGGTGCAAGGGCCCGGGCGGCCGCGATAACGGTTATTGTCAGTAACAGCACGAGCGTGAGCACAAGCAATTTTTTCTTCATATACCTCCATCCTTTCCTCTTGTTTAAATAATTGAGACGCAATAACAGAAGAAAAGTTCCCAGGTTGTTTTGTGGGATACCACCGCTGTGGTCGTATATAATCGCCAGATATAGAGGGGGTGAGATCAGCAGCTGTCATCCCCCCAGACGTGGGTGGCAACAACCATTGCTATGCATTATCATAGATCTTGTGAGCCGACATTAATAAGGAGGTGAATGAAATATGAACGGGCGGCGGATTATTGGCATCATATTGCTGGCTGTTGGTATAATCTCTTTACTTGGTAGAATGGAGTTAATTGACAGCAATTTCGGTGAACTCTTTAGTAAATACTGGCCCTTACTGCTCGTCAGCATCGGTTTATTTAACCTTTTTACAAACCCCACCGCAAAAGCGGGAGGGCTGGTGCTGCTTGCTATTGGTATCTTTTTCCAGTTGAGAGTCCTGGGTCACTTTGCCCTGTTCACATTCGATCTTATTTGGCCCCTTATTATTATTTTAATTGGGGTCGGGTTATTATTTGCCGGTAAGACAAAATGGAGTGATTCCGACTGTGATATTATAAGTGCTTTTGCCTTATTTTCCGGGATTGATATCAGAAATCGCTCCCGGAATTTCAAGGGCGGAAATGCCATGGCAATGTTTGGCGGAGCGGAGATCGATTTAAGGGGAGCCAGGATTGCTGAAGGGGATAGGGCCGAACTTGAACTGGTCGCTGCCTTTGGCGGTATTGATGTTTTTGCTCCGCGAGAATGGAATGTGGTGATAAAGGGGTTGCCCCTATTCGGTGGGATAAGTAATGAGACAGAAAACACTGCTCTTCCTGACAATGCCCCCACCCTTTTTATAAAGGGGTTTGCGGCCTTTGGCGGTATTGACATTACAAATTAGATTTTTCCGGAGCCGGGAATGCAGTTTTCCCGGCTCC
>DUVO01000272.1 GCA_012841005.1 Bacillota bacterium
CTATCTTTAGATATTTGTTATAATCGGTTTCACTGATTAGAGCCGGCAGTAGACTATGGCCCTTGCATAATGTGCAGGGGCTTTTGGCATTTTATTGGCTGTATGGTTTAACACAGAAGTTTCCCTCCTGGATGGTCTCCTTTACCTCGCGGTGGTACTGATCGAGAAAGGGTTTGAAATTTGATAGTCCCGCAGTGTGATATTCTCAAAATTGGTTCTAAAATCGTGGTCGGCACAGTACAATAACAATCCGGAACTAATGATCTCAAGCTAAGTATGATTGGGACCTGATGCAGGAAGACAACATCTGTGCAAGTGCAACAATCGATTTAAATATAAGCTATCTTTGCACTTATTTTACGGTAGTGGTTTTAAGGTTCCTGAAATGGCCACGCTAATAATCTACTGCATCTGCAGTAAAACCATGAGTGTTCTGGGGGAAAAATGTAAAACATGGTATTGTTATGTAATGACTATACCCGACTTCCGGACAGGAATTTTTTGGCTTAGGTAGAAGATTGACATCATGGAGGTGATGGCAGTGATTGAACTGGAAGTGAAGGTGTTGGTTCAGAACGAGGGGGGCGGTTTTACTGTATTGCTAACCGATAAGGACCAGAGGTATGTTTTACCCATTGTTATTGGCCCTACAGAAGCCTATGCCATTGCCCTGCCCCTTCAGGGTACCAGTTACCCACGCCCCTTGACCCACGACCTGTTTCTGGACCTCTGTGAACGGTTGGGTTTCAGCCTGAAGGAAGTGGTTATTACCGATGTGCGGGAGAATACCTTCTTTGCCGAGGTCCGTCTCCAAAAGGATGGGGAGAAGATAGTGTTGGATTCCAGGCCCAGTGATGCCATCGCCCTGGCCGTGCGGGCAGATGCCCCCATTTATATGACTAACCGCTTGCTGGAATTTACCTTAAATTTTCATGATATTACCTTTAAAGATGACAGTTCCGGAGGCCAAGACCTCCATTGAGCCCGGCGTGGTTCAACAGGGTGAGCCGGCTGCTGCCCCGTTGCCCAGGGAATAAAGTTGCCCCAAGCGGCATATCATGATAAGTGGTGTGTAGTTTTGGGGGGGATTTTGGGATGGACGGAGGACAGCTGTTGAAAATAGCCCTATACGGCCTCTTGGCCGGGGTGGTGGGTACGGGGGCCGGGGGATTGTTGGCCTATCTCCTTCCCCGGCCGCGGGCGGGGTTCCTGGGTGGCATTCTAGGCTTTGCCGCCGGGATGATGATGGCGGTAATTTTTTTCGGCCTTTTGGACCAAGCCCTAGAGGAGGGTGGGCAGTTTACCACCAGCCTGGGGGTGATAGCGGGAATTGGGGGCTTTCTCCTCATCGACGTCCTGCTGCCCCACCAGCACCTCTCTATTTCAGGACGGGAAAAGGAGTCGGCCGCCTATTTGGCCAAGGGGCTGCTGCTGACGGTGGGCATTTCTTTGCACAACCTGCCGGAGGGGCTGGCCATTGGGGCCGGTTATGCCGCCGCCTTTCGCACAGGGCTGGCCTTGACCCTGGTTTTGGGGTTGCACAATATTCCCGAAGGTTTGATCTTAGCTATTCCCTGGAAGACCATGGGTCGGGGCCGCCAGGGGTTGTGGATTTCTTTATTGGCGGGGGTGCCCATGGGGCTCGGAGTATTGTTGGGGGGAAAGGTGGGCAATGTTTCTCCCCTTTTTTTGGCCCTAGCTTTGAGCTTTGCCGCCGGAGGGATGCTCTATATTGTCTGTGATGAGCTGATTCCCGATGCCTATGAACACAACCGGAGCCATCTTGCCATTCTGGGGCTGGGGATAGGAGTTGTGATAGGATTGCTTTTAACAGCAGGAGGATAATACAATTGGCAATGGACAAGGACAATTGACAATTATTTTTGATTTGGGGGGCTGTCCCTTATGAGGATAAGTTCGGCGACAATATGCGGGTGCTGCTGCAGGTAATCTACCAGATTAAAAAGGCATTGGGTTGCCTCGGGGGTAAGGTTGTGTTCAATTCGTTCCACATTTTCCAGCAACCGCCGCTGCACCCCAATAAACCGCAGGAATTCCTCCAGCATGTTGTGCCTATCTAAAAGGTAGCGCCCCATCTCCCGGCCCGCATCTGTCAGCAAAATAACCCCATACCTTTCATACTTGAGAAAACCCTTGCCGGCCAGCCTTTTTACCATCTTGGTCACCGAAGGGGGCTGCACATTGAGGGCCCGGGCCAGGTCATTTACCCTGATCTGC
>DUVO01000081.1 GCA_012841005.1 Bacillota bacterium
GGCCTGCCGCCGGGTTCAGAAGATAAGAGGCAATAAATGTATCGAAGGCCAAACCTGCCAGCTGGATCTGGTAGCGATGCAGCAGCTGGTAGGCCGCCTTGGCGCCGTGGGTATATTTTTTGATTGCCGCCTCGGAAAATAGAGAGGTCATCACTTTTCTAGCTGCCGGGGCGCCCTTTACCTCCTGCCATAGGGAGTGGGGAAGATAATATATATCTCCCCTGGGTAAAACCAGGGCACAGCCCAAGATTTCCCCCCGCCGGGGATTATCCTCTGAACCAACCAGGGAAAAACTCACCTCCCCCTCCTCCCGGATCCTGGCTAGAACCGGTTCCAGTTGGGGCAGGGAGGCAATGACTGTATATCCGGTTGCAACCTGGGCGGGTGAGGGAGGAGCTATCCGCTGCAGGAGACTGCGAAACTCCAACTCCCGGAAAAGAGCGGCGATGGCATCCCAATCGGGCTCCTTCCTCTGCAGCTCTTCCCAGTTTACAGTCAGGGGTACATCACAGACAATGGTAGCCAGCCTCTTGCTCAGGCGGGCCTGCTCACAATACTGCTCCAGTTTGCTGCGGACACCCTTCTGGGTTACCGCTCCCAGGTTGGACAGGATCTCTTCCAGGTGGGCAAATTCCTTTAAGAGCCGTGCGGCCGTTTTGGCACCGATCCCGGGCACCCCGGGAATATTGTCGGACTGATCCCCGACCAATCCCTTATAGTCAGTTACCTGCTCCGGAGTGATACCAAGCTGTTCCTCTACCGCCCCGGCATCCATGACCTCCAAGTCAGTAATCCCCCTCCGGGTAAGGAGAACCTTCACCCGGGGTGAAACAAGCTGGAGAATATCCCGGTCTCCGGAAACAATCAAAACAGAAAATCCCTCTGCCTCGGCCCCACGGGCCAGGGTTCCCAGTAAATCATCGGCCTCATATCCTTCTTTCTCGAAGATAGGCACCCGGTATGCTTCCAGGACCTGCTTCACCAGGGGAAACTGGGACCGGAGTTCAGCCGGTGTTTCGGCACGCTTTGCCTTGTATCCCCCATATTCCCCGTGGCGGAAAGTAACCCTGCTCTTGTCAAAGGCAACGGCAAGATAGTCGGGGTTCTCATCTTCCAGTAATCTTAAGAACATGGTGGTAAAACCATATATGGCATTGGTATGTTGTCCCGCCCCAGTGGTCAAGGGCGGTATAGCGTGAAAAGCCCGGTGGACCAGGCTGTTACCATCAATCAAAATCATCTTTTTCCCCATGGTTTCTCACCCCTCTTGTGGCCCCCTGTATCTGCCACTCATAATACCTATTATTTTCACCACTCCCCGGCCAAATACCTCCCTGCCGGGAGGCGGAGGGAAGAGAAGGCAAAAAAATGAGGCGCTTTTGCGCCTATTTTTCCGGTTCCTTTCTTCCCTTACTGTACCAACGGTAACCTAACCAGGCCAGGAGTACCAGGGGCAGGATGGGCAGTATGCGCCCCAGGAAGATTACCACTTTTCCCAAAAAATTCAGGATACTGTTGACAGTACTGACGGCAGCCTGGTAGGCCTGAGCAAAAATCCCCTGCCAACCCGGCGGGGCAATCCGCTCTGCCGAGACCTTAAGTTGTTTTAATTCAATATCGATAGTAGAGAGGCTCGTCAGATCGTCCAGGCTTTTCAGGCGGGCGGTGAGGGATTCGATCTCGCCCCGCACCCGTTCCAGTTCCCGTTCAATGTTGAGGATATCTTCCACCGTATCAGCCCGGTCCAAAATCTCTAAAAAACGTTCTTCCTGCCGCTCTAAATTCCGGAGGCGGGCCTCTGTGTCTACATACTCTGTCGTAACATCTTGACCTTCTAGTTCCCGGCCTTCGACCCGGCCCATATCTTCCAACTGGGCTAAAAGCTGAGAAAATTTATCTACTGGCACCCTCACGGTAAGATGGCTCGAACGCTGCCTATCATTTTCCCAGGTACTGGAGCTCTGTACAAACCCGCCGGCCTCTTCAACCAGGGTCACTATTTGCTCAAAATCCCGCTCTAAATCCTCTACCACAATGGTCAAATGGGCCCTTTTAATTATTTTGCGCTCAACCTCAGGTTCGATTTCCATCATAAGGCGAGGGGAATCCGGAGCCGCTCCTTGGCCGGCACTAAATATCTCCATCTCCGCGCTCCGGCCTGCATCCCCCGGCATCTCCGCAGGGAAAAAGCCACTTTCGCCGTCAGCACCCTCTTCAGGGAATCCTATATCGGAACTCATCCTGAAACCAGGAAATCTCGGGCCAAAGATAACAGCCACGAAGAGAAGGCAAGCAGCAACAGCAACCAGGCTGCCCAGGGGCCCCCGTCTCTTAAACCAATCCCGAATATTTACAACCCGCCCGCCTTTATTGGCAGAAGCCTGTATTTTA
>DUVO01000157.1 GCA_012841005.1 Bacillota bacterium
CAACCCTCGCCCGGCCGCCATCATCCTCATCAATGGGGGGGTAAAGCTGGCGGCCCAGGGGGCGGAAACTGTGCCTTCCCTGGAGGTCCTGACAGCGGCGGGGGTGGAGATCCTGGTCTGTGGCACCTGTCTCGACTACTACGGCTTAAAGGAGAGCCTGGCGGTGGGTACCGTCTCTAACATGTATACCATTACCGAAAAACTCCTCCAGGCCCAAAGGGTCATAACTGTTCCCTAGACCGGTGGGGGGGTAGGGCTTAACCCAGAGGGAGGAACATAGATGCCAAAGGAATACTGTCTGCTGACCTTCGCTTCTACCCATGCCGCCTTGCGCTCCGAAAAGGTACTCCGGCAGGAACAAGTGCCCTTTCTCCTTGTGCCTATTCCCCGGGAAATAAGTGCCGGCTGTGGCCTCGTCCTGCGGGTCCGCTGTAACCAGGTCCAGAAGGTCCAGGAAATTTTAGCCGCCATTGGGGTCACTCCCGGGGGGGTGTATCCGGATATGGGAGGAGGGGCCGGTTCCCTCTTAGATAAATTCCACCTGGAGGATGGCGCCGACCGGTGAAAAAGTGGCGACCGGGGGGAGGATAATTTAGCCCCGGAAAGAAATAACTAAATATGGCAGAATGTCAAGACAGGTGATGGATATGCATTGGTCAGAGAAACTGGGGGAGGCCGTGTCCCTGGAAGCCTTGCTGGATGTTGGCTTAAACCTGGTGCCCAAATTGCTGGTAATTATTATTATAATCTTGTTAGCGCGGCTCCTCCTGCGTTTGGGGTACCTGCTGACAAACCGGGTTTTAAAATCCAGGGAGGGCAAGGGACACCTGGAAGAGAGGAAATATGAGACCCTGCAGCACCTGGTCAACAGCATCCTCCGCTACCTGGTTTACTTTGTGGCCGGCGTTAGTATACTGGACACCATCGGTATCAGTGTGGCTTCTGTCCTGGCCGGGGCGGGTGTTGCCGGCCTGGCGGTAAGCTTTGGGGCCCAGAACCTGGTCCGGGATATTATTACCGGCTTTTTTATTATTTTTGAAGACCAGTATGCCGTTGGTGAATACATAAGTGTCGGGGAATTTTCCGGCATTGTGGAAGAAATCGGCCTCAGGGTCACCAAGCTCCGGGCCTTTGCCGGTGATCTCCATATCATTCCCAATGGTAATATAACCCAGGTTACCAACTACAGCCGGGGCAATATGCGGGCCCTGGTGGACATCCCCATCGCCTATGAAGAGGATATCGACAAGGCCCTGGCGGTGCTGGAGGAGACCTCCCGGGAGCTGGCGGCTAAAATCCCCGAGATTGTAGAAGGTCCCCATGTCCTGGGTGTTGTTGATTTGGGGGAAGTGGGGGTAGTCCTCCGGGTCATTGCCCAGGCCCGTCCCATGTACCAGTGGGGGGTGGAACGACAGCTGCGCAAAGGGTATAAAGAGGCCCTGGCGGAACACGGGATTGAAATTCCCTATCCGCGGCAGGTGGTAATTATGGCGGGGGAGGCGAAGGAGCAGTAAGGGATCCTTGGGAGGTGGAGACATGGAGCGGCGGCAGTTCTCTTTGGGCGATATCGTGCGGACGAAAAAGGCCCATCCCTGCGGCAGTGATCGGTGGGAGGTTATCAGGGTCGGGATGGACTTTAAGATTAAATGCCTCGGCTGCGGGCGGCGGGTGATGCTGCCCCGGCCGAAATTTGAAAAAAGCGTCAAGGAGATTATCCAGCGGCTCGATGAGGAAACTGAATGAATCTTGTCAACGGGCAGGTGAAATGATATAATGCTTGTCAGGTAATGCAGGTTGTATCTAGTACCATCAATAAGGGTAATAGGTTCATACCTTCTTGAAACGGCGGCGTGGGCCGCCGGGGTTGGGGAAGGTTGTTCTGCATTGCTCCCTGCTCTGTATGTCTACAGGGCCGATTAGTCCAGAGGGAGGAGGTGAATCGTTATGGTTGCTTACGAATTGATGGTGATCCTGAATCCTGAACTCAGCGAAGAAGAGATCGAAAGCACCCTCCAACGGCTGCAAAACATCATCCGGGAGGGAGAAGGTGAGATCAGCAACCTGGACAAATGGGGGAAACGGCGTCTTGCCTATGAGGTGAAGAAATTCCGGGAAGGCTTTTACGCCGTCATGAACTTCAGATCAGCCCCCGGGGTGGCTGCTGAGTTGGAGCGGATTATCAAAATTACCGACAACATCATCCGCTACCTGCTGATAAGGGATGAGAAGGCGGGTCGGGAACCGGAGGAAGTCCAGGAAGAAGCTTAGAAATTCAGAGAAGGTGGTGTTAACCCCATGCTCAACAAGGTAATCCTCATTGGCCGGTTGGTACGGGATCCAGAGCTCCGGTATACTGCCAGCGGTAAACCGGTGGCCAGATTCGCCCTGGCGGTGGAACGTCCCTATACAAACCAACAGGGGGACAGGGATGTTGATTTTATCAATATTGTAACCTGGCAGCGCCTGGCCGAAATCTGCGCCAATAACCTGGGTAAGGGCAGGCTGGTGGCAGTAGACGGCAGGCTCCAAGTCCGTTCCTTTGAAAACCAGGAAGGACAGCGGCGGTGGGTAACCGAAGTGGTAGCAAACGATGTCCGGTTTTTAGATTGGCCGAAGCAGGGGCAAGCTGCCGGAGGCGAGGGGTTGAGCACTGCCGATCTGGGTGACGAAATTGATTTTAACGAAGATGACCTGCCCTTTTAATCTCCGCAAAGGAGGGGTGTAATAGAAATGGCACGAGAACGCAAGCGGAAACGCAAGGTATGCAGTTTCTGTATCGATAAAATTGACTATGTAGACTATAAAGATGTGGGGCGACTGCGCCGCTATATCAGTGAAAGAGGGAAACTTTTGCCCCGGCGGATAACAGGCAACTGTGCCAGGCACCAGCGGCAGGTAACCAGGGCCGTCAAAAGGGCCCGGAATATTGCCCTGATGCCCTACACCAACGACTAAGAGCGCAGGTTACTGCGCTTTCTTTATCGGCTATAGCTTTCAGGAGTTCGGGGCATGGTGCCGGAAGTACCCCGAAAACAGCATTGAGACGACTAAATAAAAAGAGCGCAGGCGGGTGAGGAGAAGCAGCGACACCATGTTTGAGCCTCGAAGGGGCGAGTTGTGTCGCTGCCCGAAC
>DUVO01000254.1 GCA_012841005.1 Bacillota bacterium
CGGGAATAGTCCTGGCAGATTTGGTGGCCGAAACCCCTGCTGCCGGAGTGGATCATGATGACAATCTGCTCCGGTGCCAGGTTGAAGAAGGAAGCAATTTCCTTGTCAAAAATGCCGTCCACCACGGATATTTCGATGAAGTGGTTCCCCCCACCCAGAGTGGAGAGCTGATCCATCCGGCCCCGGGCCTCCTTGCTGCAGGCCGAAAGGTCGCCTCCGGGCAGGCAGCCCCCTTCTTCGATCCTTTCCAGGTCTTCGTCGGGCGCCAGGCCCAGTTTGACCAGGTAGGGCACACCTTCTTCCACAATATTTTTGAGGTGGCGATCCAGTTTATACTTGCTTTGGGTACCAATTCCGGTAGGGACCAGCTCTTCAATGGCCGTGAGGAGCCCTTGGAGTTCCCGGGTGCCCAGGTCCTGCCTGCTGAGGCCGGTGGTGAGGAGCCGGACACCGCAGTTGATATCCATACCCACCGCTCCGGCCGATACGACCCCCTCGGGATAGGTGACAGCGAGGACACCGCCGATGGGCAGCCCGTAACCGGTATGGATGTCGGGCATGCCCAGCACATATTTATAGACCCCGGGCAGGGCGGCGGCGTCGGCCAACTGCTCGATGGCTTCTTCTTCTAAGTAGGGGAGAAGCTCGGTCTTGAGGTAAATATGACAGGGAACATTCATGTTTCCCTGTTGGGGAATAAGATAGACATTGTGCTCTTTTTTGACCAAACCTGCTGACATGAAGCCCCCTCCTCTGGTTCTCTTACATACATCATATCGGGAAAAGGGTAGAAGTGCAAATTTACCATAATCACCGGGGAGTAGGAGGGGATGCTATTGTTATTATGAAGAGAAGGAGGTTGTGGCCCGATGAAATCCTTCACCGTTGCCCCTCGCCCACCCTCCTATCTTTCCCTCACCGAAGGAGAATGGGAGGAGAAGCTGCAAAGGGCGAGGGAGCTGTCATCTCCCTGTGTGCTATGTCCCAGGCATTGCCGGGCCTTGCGTTTCCAAAACTCGGGGGCTGCCTTGGGGGTCTGTAAGACGAAAGACAAGGCGTGTGTGGCCAGCGTTGGCCCCCACTTTGGCGAAGAACCGCCCCTGGTGGGCACCGGGGGCTCGGGCACCATCTTTTTTTCCTATTGCAACCTGAAATGCATTTACTGCCAGAACTACTCCCTGGCCCACCTGGGCGAGGGTCGGGAAGTCAGCGATGAAGAACTCGGCGAGATGATGCTCCGGGTCCAAGCCCTGGGCTGCCACAATGTGAATCTGGTTTCACCCACCCATGTAGTACCCAATATCCTGGCTGCGGTGAAACTGGCTGCGGAGCGAGGGCTCATAATTCCCCTGGTGTACAACACCGGGGGGTATGACTCCCTGGAGACAATCCGCCTCTTGGAGGGGATAGTGGATATTTATATGCCCGATATGAAGTACGGGGAAGGGGGGGTATCGGCCGAGTTTTCCCTGGCACCCGACTACCCGGAGATGAATTTTGTCGCGGTCAAGGAAATGCACCGCCAGGTGGGGGAGCTGGTGCTGGATGAGAGGGGTGTGGCTGTTCGAGGCCTCCTGGTGCGGCACCTGGTTTTGCCCGGCAGCCTGGCGGGAACCGAAAAGGTGCTGCAGTTTATCGCCGAGGAGATCTCGAGGGACTCTTATGTGAACGTCATGGGCCAATACCGGCCCCATTACCAGGCCGCCGGCCACCCGGTGTTGGGGCGGCGGATAACGGCCCGGGAATACCGGGAGGCCTTGGCCCTGGCTGCTAAACTGGGATTAACCAGGGTACAAGCCCTGTAGTACCGGTGGGTTTACTGCGTATGAGTGTGCGGCCCGCAATGTTTCTGCAAAATCTAACAATATAGCCAGGAAAAAAGCCATCGCCCGGCCTTTCGGTTGGGCGGCGGCTTTTCCAATTGTATTTGACAACTGGAAAACAGTTCTATAGAATAAAACTGGAGTGCAATTAATGTGAAAATTGTCCCCAA
>DUVO01000258.1 GCA_012841005.1 Bacillota bacterium
AAGCTATCCTAAGTGTTCTGCCTTTGGGTTTAGATGTTCTCATGCACTGTGTCCGGCGTGTGCCGCCCCACTTCATTGAAGGCAATCTGCTGGGCGTTGTGGGCGAGGGCACTGGCAATGACCACAGCCTTTTTCAGCCGCTCCGGGTAGGATACCGCCCACTGGAGAACCTGCATACCCCCCATGGAGCCTCCGACCACCCCGTGGAGGTTCTCAATCCCCAGGGCTTCCACCAGCTGAGCCTGGGCCCGTACCATATCCTGGTCGGCCTTCCCATAATCACCCAAACAATCATCCCCTGCCCCGGCGTTGACCGGCAGCAGGGGATTATGCGCAAAGGGTACCTGGAGATGTTTTAGTAATAACGACTGCTTCCCCAGCTGGAAACCATATCCATACCCCACAGCACCATTAAGAGAGTAAGGAGAACACCGGTAGGCAGGGCGGTGTCAAAAAAGAAGAGAACCGTCTGGGCAATCACCAAAGCAAGAACCACTACATTAAAGATAAACCGCGTCGAGACTTCTACCCGGGCCCTTTTCAGCAGTACCCCTGCCAAAACCCCTCCCAGCGCAGCTACCAGCAGTCCCATTACGATGCACCCCCAGTTGATGTCATGTATTCCCCTCTTTGCACCCGCCACTACCTAATACCTTATACACACTTTAACCGAAATCCTGCCTCTGCCGCCAATTTTTCTACCTTTTTCGTCATTTTAGCTTCCCGGCGCATCTTCACCGTCCCCCAGGTAGCGCCGGATCAAATCCCTTTGCGCCGGGGCCAATCCATACAGGGAAAAAACTTCTTCGTCCACCTTTCGCCGGAGTCCTGCCATCCTCTCCTCTAATGCCAGTACGGCGCTGGTATCGCCCTGGGATTCGGCAGCCTTCAGTTTTTCACCCAGGGCCATCAACTGCCGGGCCAGATCAACTAGAGGTTCCTGGGCCGAACCTTTGGCAGCGGGGATAGGGAGGTGCCGCAGTCCCTTGCCCCGGCTGTTTCCCATGGGCAGGCGGGTTGCGGTGGCGCTGGAGGCGGCCGAAAGGAACCCGGCCTCCCGGGCGTAAAAGGTGATGAGACTGCTGTTTAAGATAGCCAACAGGTACAACAGGGGGTAGGAAGGATCACGCATATTAATGACATACACGCTGTTATCACAATATTCCTCGGGATCGGCACTGTAAGCCGCCGCAATACACCTATCCCCTCCCAGGGACTGGCGGACAAAGAGCTTCGGCTGGCGAAACCGCTCCTCGCTCCTGCCGATGGAGACCCGGGCCTTCTCCCCCCGGGCCTCCAGGTATTGATTGACGGCCCTGGCCAATTTCCGGTCAAAACAGATATATTTCCGCTTCCTTCCCCTGGCCTCTATCTGTTCCAGGGTCGGCCAGCGCAGGATATAGGGGGAAATATTTCCACTGAAGACGGCCTTGTGGTAGGTCCCATCCAGGGGTTCCTGGCTCAGAAAGGGTTTCAGCCCGGCTTCCGGCCGGTTGGTGACATTCATACCCGAGATGGGCCTGTACAATTCCCCCAGGGGGCGGCCGATCCCTTCAATCTTTGCTAAGAGGGGCGCAACCCCCGGGGATACCGGCTTGCTCCAGGCACCGGACCAGGAATCCTGGGGGATTTCCACCACCTCCCCCCTCAACCCCCAGCGGTATTTAATCCGGTGGCCCTCCCGCCTTTTCCCGTCGGCCCGTTCCATAATCAGGATGGCCTGCCGGTTATTGACCCCGGGAAAGGCCTCCAAGCCGGCCACAAAATGCCGGATTAACGACCGGGAATAGAGCTCTGCGCGAATTTCCCGGTATACCGTGGTCTGAAAGCCGCTCCCGTCCAGGACTATGCCGGCCCTTCCCCCCGGTTCCAGGAGTTCCAGGAAACGCTCCAGGAAGAACATAGCCAGGTTATAGCGGTTGCTGGTCCGCCCCCGGCTGAACTGGTACTGGGGTTTGAGGGTGTCAATGTACGACTGGTCCAGGCGCTGGGAACGACGGGCATAATTGGTCACATGGGGCGGGTTCCCCGCCACCACGCTAAAAGGGCGAATTAAAAAGGAAATCCCCGGTTCCTGTTTGTTCAGGGCGTCAGTCCGGAGTAAATTCAACACGGGGACGCCCCTCTGCTCCCCCCAGGTTTCCCTGTCCTTCTCCAGCAAGTGCAGGGCCGCCAGGTGCAGGGCCCAGGGATCCAGATCCACACCGAAGAGATTACCCTTCAAGATCAAGAAAGGGATTTGCGCCGCCGGAAACCCCTGTTTCAGGTAAGCAGCTCGAAAATAATCATAGGCCCGGGCCAGGAAGTGCCCGCAGCCGCAGGCCGGATCAAGGAAGGTGACCCCCTCGGGCCCCCTCTC
>DUVO01000249.1 GCA_012841005.1 Bacillota bacterium
ATAGCGTTGTTATCTGTTCTACATGTAAATAGGCAATTATACGTACATATTCGCTTATTATCGCCTTGTGGAGTTGTTGACGGAAATTGGGGGTGATCCATAAATTCCCAGCTTATGGTGCTTAAGCCCAATTGGTTTTAGAGTTTCCGAGAAACTAGGGTGCTGTATAAGGAGGGGTCAGGGCTGAATCCTTTATCAAGGACTGAACTCTTGCTTGGAGCTGCTGGTTTAGAAAAACTGGCCGCAGCCAAGGTGGCCGTCTTTGGCCTGGGGGGCGTAGGCTCATTTGCCGTTGAAGCCCTGGCCCGGTCCGGCATCGGGCATATGGTACTGGTTGATCATGACCGGGTCAGTATAACCAATCTCAATCGACAGCTGCCTGCTACCTTATCTACCCTTGGCCGGCTCAAGGTGGAGGTAATGAAAGAACGCATAGAAGCTATCAATCCCAGGGCTGTGGTTGAAACCTTCCCGGTGTTTTATTGTCCAGAGAAGGGGGGGGAATTGCTTGCGGCAGACTATGACTACATTGTCGACGCAGTGGATACCGTCGCCGCCAAGGTTGACCTTATTTTCCGGTCCCGGGAGCTGGGCATACCCATTGTCTCCAGTATGGGAGCCGGGAACAGGCTCGACCCGGAAAAATTTCAGGTGGCCGATATTTCGGCCACCCATACCTGTCCCCTGGCGAGGACAATGCGCCGGGAACTGCGCCGGGTGGGTATAACTGACGGAGTAAAGGTTGTTTTTTCTACTGAACCACCGTTAAAACCGGGAAGAAGTGGCGAAGAAGAAGGAGAAGGGAGAAAGCAGGTGCCGGGGAGTATTGCCTTTGTCCCGCCGGTGGCGGGGATGCTCCTGGCCGGGGTGGTGGTAAGGGATCTTCTGGGAATAATTCACCAAGGTTGAGGATACTGACGCTGGGTATACTGGAGTTGTGTGGTAGGAATTTGTACGCTGCTCGTTGCCGGAAGTACCCCGCCACAGCAGGAGACACGCCAAGCTACTGAACGAGCTCGGCTTGTTCGGGCAGCGACACAACTCGCCCCTTCGGGGCGATAATCTGTGTCACTGCTTGTCTTCCCTCCGCTTCGCTCTGGACAGGAGCTCGCCTGCGCTCTCTTATCCTGTGTCTCAATGCTGTTTTCGGGGTACGTCCGGCGCCCAATATCGAGTGGAGTATTGCAATAGTAGCCCTGGCCAATGTCTATCGGAAAGGAGCCCGATGGGATGGAAATTGGCAGGCAGAAGAAGGAAATACGGCAGGAAATGAGGAGGCGCCTGTCGGCCTTGCCCCCGGAAGAGAAAAGCCGGGAAATGCGGGAAATGGAGCGCCGTTTGGAAGGATTGGCCTGTTATTTCTATGCCCGGCGGGTGATGTTTTATGTCGGGGTGGGGTTTGAAATCAACACCCTCCCTGTGCTTGTCCGGGCTTTGGCAGCAAAGAAAGAGGTTTTTGTTCCCTATTGCCTGGTTGCCGAAAGGAGACTTTTGGTTTCCGCTCTGTATGACCTCGGGGAACTGAAAGCAGGTTATTATGGTTTGCTTGAACCCAAGTCGGAATGTCTCCGTCCCCTTGATCCTGCTTTGCTGGAAGTGGTAATCCTCCCCGGCCTGGCCTTCGATCTTGCCGGCAACCGCCTAGGGCGAGGGGGCGGATACTATGACCGCCTTTTGTCGGAAATTGGCCCCCAAACGGTTTTACTGGCCCTGGCCTTTGACTTTCAGGTCTATGATCGACTGCCGGTGGAAAGCCACGATCGCCCCGTCCACCGGATTATTACCCCGTCCCGCACAATTAACTGCCGTTCCCTTCCGCCGGGGTGGATTTAGGGGAAGGGTTTTTCTCAAATTTTATTGAATACTTAGGCTAAAGACTCTAAAGCTTGGGAGGAGTAGAGGCAATCCCGGGCAGGAAGGGGAGAAACTTGCGATGGGTTCAGTAATTGATCTAAGGAGCGACACTGTTACCGTACCGACACCCGCGATGCGCAAAGCCATGTATGAGGCTGAGGTTGGGGATGACGTTTATGGTGAAGATCCAACTATTTGCCGCCTGGAGGAAATGGCCGCCCGGCGGTTGGGCAAGGAAGCCGGATTATTTGTCACCAGCGGCACCATGGGGAACCTGGTTTCCATCCTTACCCATACCCGGCCGGGAAATGAGATTATTCTCGAAGCCGAATCCCATATTTTCTATTACGAAGTCGGGGGATGTGCGGCCTTAGGCGGGGTTATGGTGCGAACCGTACCCGGGGAGAGGGGAGCCATCGACCCCAAGAGGCTGGAAGATGTTATCCGCGGCCAGGATATTCATTTTCCCCCCACTGCCTTGATTGCCCTGGAAAATACCCATAACCGGGCCGGGGGAGCCGTTATCCCCCTGGAAAAAATCAAGGC
>DUVO01000051.1 GCA_012841005.1 Bacillota bacterium
CCGCAGGTACGCCCGCCGGCAGCAGCCCAGGCTGACAATATTCTTACCCGGCCGGGAACCTGCAGCCGGCTCCAAAAGGGCCAGATCTTGCAAGAGGGACCCCAGGCCCCGCTGGGCGGGAATGCGCACCATATAGGTATTACTCCTGCGGAAACCGGCCCGTTTTTGTACAGCAACCTCGGTATGAAGCCTGGTTATCTTCCGAAAAAGGGTTAATACTTTCCGCGCTACAGCAGCGTTCTCGGTCGTGATAACCAGTCCCCGGGAACCATCGCCCCTTTCCTCCCGGGAAGTGTCTACCGCCAGCAGTGCGGAAAGCTCAGCGAGCAGGCAACATCTTCGTTCTCCCAGTATCCGGGCGATCTCGTTCTTTACACCGGCTGAAAAGGACACTTTCCTTCACCACCCCTGGCCTTTAGGGGCCTTTTCTCCTATTATAACATGTTTCCTAGCCAAGGGGTTCAAAGCGAGCGGTAAAGTGTCGTAATACAGGGGGTTCATAGGTAAAGCGCAGTCCCTTGACCTGTTCCCGTTTTTGGTAAACATTTTTCACAGCCGCCACCACAGCATCCATATGCCGGTGGGTATAAACCCGCCTGGGGATAGCCAGCCGGACCATCTCCAAGTTGGGGTAATCGTGTTCTCCCGTCTCAGGATCGCGACCTGCCAGGACAGTACCAATTTCCACTCCCCGGATTCCCCCTTCCAGGTAAAGGGCGACTGCCAGGGCTTGACCCGGGAACTGGTCCTGGGGCAGATGGGGCAGGAAACGTTTGGCATCCAAATATACAGCATGACCCCCCACCGGCTCGATAATGGGAATACCCGCCTCCAGAAGCTTAGCTCCCAGATATTGAACCTGTCCGATCCGGTAACGCAAATAATCTTCCCGGCATACCTCCCGCAATCCCCGGGCTACAACTTCCATATCACGGCCGGCCATACCACCGTAGGTGGGGAAGCCTTCGAAGAGGACACCCCACACCTGCACCTGCCGGTAAAGTTCTTCATCGTTCAGGGCCAAAAAACCCCCAATATTGGCCAGACCATCCTTCTTGGCGCTCATGGTACAGCCATCGGCATAGGAAAAAATCTCCTTTGCGATCTCAGAAACAGATTTACCGGCATAACCCTCTTCCCGCTGCTGGATAAAGTAGGCATTTTCCGCGAACCGGCAGGCATCAATAAAGAAGGGAATCCCATATTTTTTACAGATTGCACTGACGGCCTTAATATTGGCCAGGGAAACCGGTTGCCCTCCGCCGCTGTTGCAGGTGATGGTCAGCATAACCAGGGGTATTTTCTCTACTCCCTTTTCCTGGATAAAACCTTCCAGCTTCTCCGTATCCATATTGCCTTTGAAGGGATCCCTGGCCACAGGATCAAAGGCAATATCCCTGACCAGGTCCACCGGCTTTGCCCCTTTGTGCTGCACATGGGCCTTGGTGGTATCGAAGTGCATATTATTAAGGATATATTGCTCCTTTTGGTTTTGGACCAGGGTTGTAAAAAGAATGTTTTCGGCCGCTCGCCCCTGATGGGTTGGCAAGACATATTCAAATCCCATCACCTCTTTTACCGCCGACTGGAGGTGATGGAAATTGCGACTGCCGGCATAGGCTTCGTCACCCAGCATCATTCCCGCCCACTGGTTATCACTCATGGCTGCCGTCCCGCTGTCGGTAAGGAGATCAATATAGACAGCCTCGGAAGGTAGCAAAAATAAATTATACCCGGCCTCCTGCAACAGGCGCTCCCGTTCCTCCCTCGTTGTCAGCACCAGGGGCTCTACCATTTTAATCCGGAACGGCTCCGCTAGGTATTCCTGTTTCACCCTGCATCACTCCCTTCTCGTTGTATTGAAATATTTCGCAATGTTCGCCGAAAACCCTTTTTCCGGACCTTGATATTGCCTAAAAATTGCCACCAGCTGACCCACTATCTTTTCCGGAAAGGGAGGGCCGGAATTGCCGGTGCTAGATTTACCTTTTCCCTGAAATTGGTTTCCTAAAATAACTACCCACAACCAATTTCATAATTGCCCGGGCCAAACGCACCGGATCATGCCGGACAAAATTGGTATAGCTAATAAAATTACCACGGATAATCTTTACCCCCAGCTTCTGCAGCCGTTCCAGATCAACCCGCACCGGGTATGCCTTCTCTTCCCGGTAGCGGGCGAGCAGCCGGGGGGGAACAGCCTCGGTATTGACAATTATATAATCAACCAGTCCGGCAGTAACATGGTCCTGCAAAGCCTGCAGGTGATCTGCTGCCGTATAACCATCGGTTTCACCCCACTGGGTCATCACATTACAGACATAAATACAGGGTGCCCGGGAAAGCCGGATTGCTTCGGCCAATTCTTCTACTAAAAGATTGGGGAGGACACTGGTGTATAAACTGCCCGGACCGAGGACAATGGCATCGGCTTCCTTAATAGCCTCCACTGCCTCCAGCACCGGATGGGGCTTTTCC
>DUVO01000019.1 GCA_012841005.1 Bacillota bacterium
GCCTGGCTGGCCGGTCTTTATGTGGGATACTGGAAAGACCTGGACGAGTTGAGTTCCCTCTGGCAGCCGGAAGCAGAATACAAGCCCCAGATGAAACGGGAGACGGCCGATGCCCTCTATGGCGAGTGGCAAAGGGCGGTGGAACGTTCCCGCGGTTGGGTTAAACGAGGTTCCCTGTAAAAGGGGGTCACCTCTCCAGGAGGGAATCAATTATCCGGCTTTTTAAGACAGGATAATGATAAGGGCTGGGTGGTCGGTGGAATTTTCCCCCGACTGCCCTGCCTGCATAATAAGTTTGTGGTAAAATATGATGTGGATAGTAATTGAATGCAAGGGAGAGGAGTCTGCGAAGGGGAGGAGATTTTCAAGATGCGTTTACAGGGTAAGGTAGCCATGATAACCGGCGGTGGCTCGGGGATCGGCATGGCCATTGCCCGGCTTTTCGCCCGGGAAGGGGCGGCAGTTGCCATAATGGAGCTGGTTCCGGAAAGGGCCCAGGCAGTATGTGAGGAGATCGAGAAGGATGGGGGAAGAGCCGCCTGGTTTGCGGGGGATGTTACCTCCAGCAGCGATATAGACCGGGTGGTAACGGGTATTCTCGATACCTTTGGAAAGATCGATATCCTGATTAACAATGCCGGGATAATGGCCCCTGCCAGCGGACCCAAAGCAAGCGTATTTGAATGTTCGGAAGAGGACTGGAAGCAGATGATTGATGTCAACCTGAACAGTGTCTTTTTGGTCTCCCGGCGGGTATTCCCGGAAATGGCAAAGAACGGCAGGGGTAAGGTTGTCAATATGTCTTCGATGTATGGTATAGTAAGCAATTATAACCGGGCTGGATACACGGCAACCAAGGGTGCAATCATCAGCCTGACCCGTTCCCTGGCCCTCGACGGGATCAAGAAAAATATCTACGTCAATGCCATCGCTCCGGGTTATGTCAATTCCCCCCGGATTCAGGAGCGGCTCAAGGATCCCAAGTGGTACGAGGAGTTGATTGAACGCAATACCCCCATTGGCCGGGTTTGTGAACCGGAGGAGATTGCCAGGGTTGCCCTCTTTTTGGCAGGGGATGAATCGGATTATATTATCGGCCAGACCATTGTGGTGGATGGAGGCTGGACCTTGCGCTAAACTGGGCGCCGGGGCAAAGGGGGTAATTTATTTTTTCCCTTACTGGGAAGAAAATAATTTAGCCTTTTCCTCTACGGCAAACCGGGGCTTTCCGGGAAGGGGGTCTGGGGAAGAAAATAATACTCGCCATACCGGCGGTTTTTTATGGGGTGGGAACAGTCTAATAGTATAAGTCTCAATGGAATCATGCATTGCAGCAATGCAGTTGTGCATCAATAAAGCGCTGTTTAACCATAGGTATAGGGGGAAGATAAAGCTCTGGTTATAATGAACTACCGACGGTGATTATGGGCCTTCGTGGAAAAGAAGGGGAAGGATTGGCATGCAGCTTGCTATAGTTTAATATTGATAAGAGGCAGCAATTTCCCGGCACCAGGAAGGGATTGGCGGAAGTCACGCTATAAATAGTAGGCACTGCCGCAATAATTGCAAATAATTGTTGCGCCCTGGACATACTACTTAATGACTTCCGGGAATGTCTGTTGCTCACCCATAAATTTTCTGGCTACGACCGCCTGGGAAAAGAGGTGGTGATGCCTCAGTCATGGACTAAACCTAGTAGTAATTATGGCCAGGAGGTATTGTATTGGAAGCTCCACAGTAAAGGGAAGTTTTTATTTTCCATGTTACCGGGGGAGGGCTGCCTGGAACCTTTGGTAAAAGAGTGTTTCCAGGCTTTGCTGAGAAGTTCCTCCAGGTTTTCCCTCGTAGTAAGGAGATTTTTTTCTTAGGAAAGGAGTGGAAGTTTTGGATCTGACTAAGAATGACGTCCTTAAAATGTATGAAACTATGCTCAAGATCCGCCGTTTTGAAGAAACTGCTGCCCAAATGACGCGGGAAGGGATTATCTATGGTAGTTTCCACACCTATGTCGGCGAAGAGGCAATTGCCACAGCCGTTGCCGCCAATTTACGGGAAGGCGATGCGGTAGCCTCCACCCACCGGGGCAATGGCCACTTTATTGCCTGGGGCGCGGATCTGAAAAGGATGTTTGCCGAATGCCTCGGGAAAGGTAATGGTTATTGCAAGGGTAAGGGCGGCAAGATGCATATGGCCATGACGGAACCTGGCGTTATCAGTGCCAACGGGATTGTGGGGGCCGGATTACCCCTGGGAACCGGGTTTGGCCTTCATTTTAAGATCCGCAAATCGGATCATGTGGCCATCAGCTATTTCGGCGATGGTGCTGCCAACCAGGGCGCCTTCCATGAGTGTGTAAATATGGCTGCTGCCTGGAAGCTTCCGGTAGTATATATCTGCGAAAATAACCAGTATGCCATTTCTACTCCTGTTTCCCAGTCCCTATCGGCAGAAAACGTGGCCGACAGGGGGGTCGGCTACGGTATTCCCGGTATCCTGGTCGATGGCAATGATCTCTTTGCCGTGTACGAGGTTGTACAGGAGGCAATAAAACGGGCCCGTGCCGGCGAAGGACCATCATTGATTGAATGCTTGACCTACAGGCAGCGGGGTCACCACGAAGGAGACATCCAGAATTACCGTACGGAAGAAGAAGTTGAGTACTGGAAGGGTAAGGACCCGATTTTACGGGTTAAAAAGACCCTGTTGGAAACTATGGAAGCAAGTGAAGAGGAACTGAAGGCAATCGAGGAGAAGGTTGAGAAAGAGGTCCAGGAGGCAGCGGAATATGCCAAGAACAGTCCTTGGCCTGCCCCCGAGACCCTGATGGAAGACCTATACGTCAAAGAGGACGGTGTCGTGCTATGAAAAACATGACCTACAGGGATGCCATTAAAGAAGCTGTCCGGGAAGAAATGCTGCGGGATCCCGATGTATTCCTCATGGGGGAAGATGTCGGGGTTTTCGGGAACGTATTTAA
>DUVO01000006.1 GCA_012841005.1 Bacillota bacterium
AGAATGCTCCTGGGCCACACTCCGGGCCCTGTAGCCCCGGGCACACAACCCATCAACCAGGGTTGTCTTGCCACTGGCGCAAACACCGACGACAACAATAAAGGGAGAAGTAGATCTTTCCATATCCTACCACCCCTTCAGCAGCGAAAGGGGAAAGAAACCCCCATTCTCCGGATCAGCTCTCCTTCCCGCTGGGCTCTCAGCTGCAGAACAGTTACTGTCATATCATCACAGGGCCGATTCTGATCTAGGAGCATGGCTTCGTACAGGATTTCATCGGCCAGCACCTGGCTCTTTTCCCCTCCATGCCTGGCTATTATTTCCAGGATCCTTTCCTCACTGTTGGGATTGCCCCGGCGCCGCCCGGCATGGATAATTCCATCGGTTACCACCACAACCAGTAGTCCTTCCTCCAGGGGAAACTCATCGATACGGGGCCGCATCCGCCGGTGGACACCGATGGAATCCATGCCTCCTGAAAGGGGGAAGGCCGTTCCCTGCCACCGGACAAAAACCGTATTGTTGCCGTTCCGGGAAATCACCAGGGTTTGGGTATCCAGATCAACCGACAGGATAGCCAGGGTAGCGGAAACCTTTCCCCCCCGCACAGCATAGAGATAGTCATGGACAGCTCTGGCCACCGCCCCGTCCCTGGTGCCCTCCCCGATGAGGGCGATGGCCTTGCCCACCACCAGCCTGCTTATTCGCCTGGCATTGGGGCCACTGCCCTGGCCGTCAGCCATGACAACTGAAATACCCCCCCGGGGGCGCTCCATCACTTCTATACTATCGCCACTTTCCCCTACGGCATATTTATTTATTTTGGCAATCCCAAGATCGAGCTCCATTCTTCCTTCTCCCACTTGTCAATACTGTTTCACCGTACCGAAAGGCCCCGCAGCCGGTTAATGGCGGCAGCTACCTCCAGAGGCCGGGACCGAGCAAAGTCGCCCGGATGTTGTCCATAGAAGGGTGAGATCACATCCAGACCCTCCTTCTCAATATCCCTCTCTACCTGTTCCAGGGCCTGCCGGAGGGTTGTCCTGCCATTAAGATAATTCCTGGCAGCATAATGGATTATCTCACCAATAGCCCGGGTCTGGCTGCTATCCACCAGTTGTTCCACACCAGAGAGATCGATGTCCCAGCTTCCATACTGAATTGAATGTAGACCCCGGGCCTGAAGCTTTATTTTTCCTCCCCTGATTGGTTCCAAACCACTGGGTAGGGGAATTCTCTCCTTAATCCGGCCAAACCTGCTACCGCCTTCTGCATGGCGGGCTGTGGTAAACTCCAGGGCAATTCCCTTGGCAATCTCCGTAACCTGCCGGGGACGGTAAGAATCCATCATAATAATCGTATCTGCCACATCGAAATAGTCCCCGGAACCACCCAAAACCAATACCGTCGATACCCCCAATTCCAACCATAACTGGCGCACCTTATCGATAAAGGGGGTAATGGGTTCCTTTTCTTTCGCCACCAGCCGCTGCATCCTGACATCGCGAATCATAAAATTGGTGGCGGAAGTATCTTCATCCATTAATAAAACCTTCGCCCCAACCTCCAGGGCTTCCATTATATTGGCGGCCTGGGAGGTGCTGCCGCTGGCGTTGGGGGTAGAGAAATTCACGGTATCCTGGTTATTGGGAAGGTTGTTAATAAAGGGACTGATATCTACCTTCTCCACCCGCCGGCCGTCTTCCGCCCGGATCTTCACAGCAGTATCCAGGGTGACCACCATCTCCCGCCCATCGCCCGGAATATGATCATATACCCCCCGCTCCAGGGCCTTCAGCAAGGTGGATTTACCGTGATAGCCGCCCCCTACGATCAGTGTCACACCCCGGGGTATCCCCATTCCCTTTACCGGCCCGGCATTGGGCAGGGTAATTTCCACAGCGAGCTCCGGCGGGCTTACAAAGGATACAACTCCTTCTCCCCTGAGGGGTCTGTCACTGATCCCGCTCTGCCGGGGCAAAACAGAACCATTGGCAATAAAGGCAACCAGATTATGTTCCGTCAGTTTACTCCTGAGATAGTCTTGATCTTCCTTAGCCTCAACATGCTTCCGCAAACTTTTGCCATCGATATTTTTGTAGAAAAGGGAAGCTTCTACTACTGCCGGCAGTTCCTCAAACAGCATGACCCGGGCCTGTTTTCCCAATACTGTGCGCCCCCGGGCCGGAAACCCCAGGACAAATCGGGCTTCCACATACTCCCCGGTGACTACCATTGCTGTCCGTTCCAGGATCTCCTGGCCACAATGGTCAATGGAGATCAAACCGCTCTTGCCGGTACCTCGCCTGCCACCCACGACCTGCTCGATGGCCCGGGCGAAACCCCGGGTCAGAAAATCGGCACAGGCAACCCGGCGCACAGGGGTATTGTAGAAATCTGCCGGGATCCGGGCATATCTTTGGTCCACCCGTACCCGCAGCCGTGACGGAGCAGCAAAGGGATCGCCCTGAACATGATCAATATGAAGAGTATAGGTGTCAAAAAGGTAACTCCCCTGGATATCTTTATAGGACTTGTATCCTTTGCCGTCGATTCGCGCCAAGATCCGTTCCAGTTCTTCCTTACCTTTCACCTGCAAACACTCCCCTACAAAATCTCAAATCTGCTGCTGGATAAGAATTAATATCCAACACTTCTGGCTTCGCTCCCAGTTCTCCCCGCAGAGGACAAAAATCGGGTACCGGGTGCCGGAAGTACCCCGAAAACAGCATTGAGACACATGATAAAGAGAGCGCAGGCAAGTGCCTGTCCAAAGCCAAAGGCGGAGGGAGGAAAAGCTTCGACACAGTTTCGCCCCGAAGGGGCAAGTTTTCGCTGCCCGAACGAGCCGAGCTCGTTCAGTAGATTGGTGTGTCTCCTGCTGTGGAGGGATACTTCCGCAGCTTGCAGTCTGGAAGTGCCATGGGCTCACACAAGAAGACCCCGCAGGAGCCGGGGTTTTGATTACATTATATACCATTATAATTACCAAAGCAAAGGATTTAAAACCAGGAAATTTTCTTACTTGAACTTGCTTAAAGTACCAGTCTAATTTACCGATGAGCTGGCCAAGGTGATCTTATGACGGGATACCCTACCCATTTCTCCGGTTCAATGCTCGATTGTATGAACGGGTATGGGCGCCTACCCTCAGGAAGCTGTGGCAGAAAGGGTAAAATCATCGGCACTGATGTTCATCAACAGTATATCATATCCCCGGCCACATTGGCTGCGAAAACGATTTCTTAGAACAGCTTCTTTCTTAAAACCGCATTTTTCATAACAGCGGATGGCCCGTTTATTGTGGCGATACACTCTAAGATAGATACTTTCCAGGCCGAGCTCCTGGAAGGCCAGGTTTAAGACCGCCCGGACCGCTTCCGTACCAAAACCCCTTCCCCAATATTTGTGTTCTCCTATACAAATGTGTAGTTCAGCCTGCTTGCGGCGCCAGGTTATCTGATTTAATTCCACCTCACCAATAAAATGCCCTGTTTCATCTTCAATGGCAAAGATACGGCTGGTCCGCTCCCGTAAGAGTTTTTCACAACGCTGGTAATAGTCGACCTCTTCCCCCGGCAGTTTTAAACCTAAATAAACAGCCAAATCCTCGTCTTCATTCCATTCTTTTAATTTCGGCAGATCTTCCGGAGTAAAGGGACGTAATCTGATCTTTGCAGTTGCTTTCATGTTTCGCCACCCTTTCTTCACTTCTACACCTGAGCATTATAAAACTCCAATTCAACGGTTCGTCCCCTTTTCCTCCCGGTAATATCCGGCAAAAGGTAACCACAGTTTTGGCTGCTTTTTCCGGAAAAATAAAAGGGAGCTGACTTTAAGCGCAGCGCCCTTCCTGCTCAATGACGAAATTTCCCCTACAGTTTACAGGGTAAGCCGACCACCGGTGGGGGAAGGTAGGACCGGGAAAGCCCCAACCACCTATTTTAGTAACCGTAATAGAGGTAAATACAGCTTCAGGAGGATAACCCCCATTATGGTTCTTCTCGGCACCTCTACCGTGGCAATCAGGGAGACTTTTTCTATTATCTCACCGCCCAGGATGGCTTTGATTTCCCCCACGACTTCCCCCTCTTTCAGGGGTGCTGCCAGGTCTTTCCTGAGATCAACAACCCGTTCCACCTCCCCCCTTTTCTCCCGGGGCACAATAACATTCAGATCACGGACAGGTACAATTGGTACCCTGTCCAGTACCCCTCCGGTCACCCTGGCCTCCCCTACCCTTTCCCCCTGCTTGGCAAGGGAAAGGAGGCTAAAGTCATTAAAACCGTAGTCCAATAAACGGACGGAATCCCCCCAGCGGTCATTGCTGTTAAGTACAACAGAAATTAGCTGCCTCCCCTCCCGGGTTGCCGAAGCAACCAGACATGGCCCTGCCTCAAGGGTAGTGCCGGTTTTCACCCCGTCGGCCCCTTCGTATTCCCAGAGAAGCTGGTTCGTACTGGCAAAATAGTGGTGCCAGCCTTCGCCCTCGGGCTTTACGACCCTTCGTTTTCGGCGGACAATTTCCTGAAATTTCCGATTCTGCAGGGCATACCGGGCAATCAGAGCCAGATCGTAGGCCGTAGTATAATGCCCCGGCTCATGGAGACCGTGGGGATTACGAAAATTTGTATCCCAGGCACCGATGGCCTTGGCCTTGTGATTCATCAATTCGACAAAAATAGCTTCACTGCCACAAAGGTGTTCGGCTATGGCCACACAGGCATCATTTCCCGAAGGCAGCAGGGCTCCATGCAGAAGAGCTTCCAGGCGGATCCTTTCTCCCGGTTTGAGTTCTGCCGTTGAACCTTCGGTATAACCTGCCTTTTTGCTAATTACTACTATATCCTGCAAATCACCCAGCTCAATAGCCAAAAGTCCGGTAAGGATTTTGGTAGTACTGGCCGGAGCCCGTTTAGTATAGGGTTCTTTGGCATAAAGAACCGTGCCGGTTCTGGCATCCATAAGCACAGCGGCACTGGCCGTAACCAGGGGAGGGCCGGCATAGGCCGGTAAAGAATTAAGGAGAATAACAGCCAGCATTAAGGTGGCAAGCAAGAGATTCCTTTTCCCAGGTAGAAAGACAGGCAATGCTTTCCACCCCTTCTTTAACAATTAACAGTTGACATTGGACAATTGACAATTATTTATATTCATTGTTACCAGAATTATTTAATTGAAGCTGTGTTAAATGGGTTTTGTTTACAAAGTCTGTGAGTTGATGCTTTGCAGTAATCTTTCTAACTTCTAACCTCCAACATCTAACTTCCAATTGATTGGTGTGTCTCCTGCTGTGGAGGGGCACTTCCGGCTGCTGACACTACGAAGCTCCTATGGCCCGCAAAAGCAAAGCCAGAAGTGTTTGGCAATGAGTTTTCATTCCTCCCAGGTGTCAGGTGCCGTCAGCATCTATTATAGATTAACCCCCATCATCCCACCCAGCAGACCCAGGGCCGTCCCCCAGAAGAGCCGGTACAATACGACACTTGTTACCGGCTCCGTTCCCGTTTCCCAAATCAGGCCAATAAGATAAGAAGCAAAAATAAAACCAAAACCAACAAGGCCCCCGTGGAGCCAACCAAGACTTTGCACACGCCGGGCTGCTGCAACTGCGCCAAGACAGGCTCCTACCAGTCCGGCAACAAATACCAGGGCGCCTGTCTTTTCCCCCCACCCTTGAATATAGAATCCCAAAAAACCAAAAGCAAGAACTATGAGCCCGGACCAGAGAAATGCAAGGATAATACCATAAATTACAGCCCGGAGGTTTAGGTATAACCGGCTGGCTTCCCGTGCCGAAGAACCATTATTATTCCTTTTCACAAGAACCCCTCCCCTCATTCAGGTGCCATGATGTTCCTAAAGTAAAATTTACGCCCAATGCTCCCCTTTCATGACAAAAAAACTGCCCCTCCTCTTCGGGTGAAGCAGTTTTAAGCCCTTCCCTTTAGCGCCGGACCTTATATTCACCCGGCGGCGTTGCCTCCATAATACCACAGATTAGTTCTATCTTCCGCCGGATGAACTCTATTTAACAGAACTAAAAATCCCCCCCTTATCCCTCCTGGGCGCGATTAAAACGGCTCTGGAGCTGCTGCAGGGCACTCAAGCCCAAACTTAACTTAAGACATTCATCGATCTTGTGCATTAAATCCGCCGGCACACTTCCTACCAAATTGGCAGGAGAAAACTGTTCCCGGGCCAATGTAAACAACTGGAACAATAAAGCGACCTGGTCTTGGTTCAGTCCTTCAACCTTCGTGGCAGGAATAACCACTGAAAAAAACAGATTTTTGGCCTTGGTATCATCAATCAAGGGAGTGACAATAACAGTGGGGCAAAAACGGTTTCCAATATCATTTTGCACGACCAAAACCAACCGCTGCTTATAGATCCAGGGGGCTCCCGGTGGAAGCACCCGATAGATTTGCCCCCTTTTTATCCTGTTCCGGGCCCATTTCTTACTCAACAAGATTCACGCTCCTTCAGATAAGACTCAACCTGGGCTACCAGCATGGCTTCATTATGGTTCCATTCCTCCCCCAGTCGTCTTGCCCACAGGGCAACACGCCGGTAGTCACTCCTCGCCTTTATATAAAAGTATCTCTGGGCAATCTTTTGGAAAAGAATATGGGTTAACGGTGGAATGAGCCTGGCCAGATACCCCTTGTACCCCAAGGAACGCACCTTGGGTTTCCTGACTATCCCCTCAATTGGTGCTGTGATGATCCCCATGGACCATTCCCCCCTTGGTAGTTTCCCTAATTTTACCATTGTTTTCCTGTTTTTTTTGTCAGGTATCCTGCCAAATCCTCGACAACAAGCCGCAAAAAGAGCCAATAAAAAGGCGTGCCGGCAAAAGTTTCTGGCGCGCTCTAATATGCATAGTGCCATTTTTCACCTATTTCTGTAAACCACAGCTGCCCGGCTCACTTGGCAGATAAAAATACCAGTCAGCAGCTACATAGCCGCGACTGGTACTTCTTTTCTGGCAGCTGAAAACGCCAGACAGAGAATAGACCGTTAATTAAATTGTTGAAACTCTGCAGCAGTTGCCGCCTGCTCCCTGTTATTCCTTCTTATAGCCGATGGCCTCCCGGGACATTTTAAGCTCAACATTGTCCCCCACTTTAAGCCTAATGGTATCCTCTTTTATGTCGGTAAGGGTACCATGGATGCCACCGATTGTGACAATTTTATCCCCTTTGCGCAGGCTGTCCAACATTTCCATCCGTTGTTTCCGCTGTTTTTGCTGGGGACGAATGATAAAGAAATAGAAGACTACTAAAACAATAATCAAGGGCATAAATGCAACTATTTGTTCCGGCATGTGTACTACCTCCCTTCAGTTTTTCCATTTTATTATTTCGTTAACCCTTCCCTTAATCCCTTCCCAATTTGGGAAAATTATTCCTCCTCTTTTCTATCATTTATTATTCCCCCAAGGTAATCTGCTTTAAACGCAGCAAAGGTTCCACTGGCAATATGTTCCCGTATTTTTACCATCAGATCCAGGAGAAAGGCAAGATTATGAATGGTGGTCAAGCGTAAGCCTAAAATTTCATTGGCCTTGATAAGGTGCCTGATATATGCCCGGGTATAGTTGCGGCAGGTATAACAGGAACATTCCGGATCTAAGGGTCTGAAATCCCTGGCATATTCGGCATTGCGCACTACCAGTCGTCCCCGGCTGGTTAAAACGGTACCGTTGCGGGCAATCCTGGTGGGCAGGACACAGTCAAACATGTCTATACCCCGGGCAACTCCTTCCAGTATACAGTCGGGGGAGCCGACCCCCATCAGATACCGGGGTTTATCAGCAGGAAGAAGGGGCACAGTATGATCCAGGATTTCATACATCAATGGTTTCGGTTCCCCTACACTCAAGCCCCCGATGGCATAACCGGGAAAATTTAATGACACCAGATCCCTGGCACTGAGTTCCCGTAAATCCCGGTAAGTACCCCCCTGTACTATACCAAAGAGGGCTTGCTCCCGAGAATTGTGGGCGGCCAGGCAGCGCTCCGCCCAGCGGGTTGTGCGCAGGGTCGATTCCCTGGCATATTCATAGGAACAGGGATAGGGGATACACTCGTCAAAGGCCATTATTATATCTGCCCCCAGGTTGGTCTCGATCTCAATGGCTTTCTCCGGCGAAATAAAATGCTCGGAACCATCGATATGGGAACGGAAGGTAACCCCTTCTTCCGTTATTTTCCGGAGAGCATCGAGGCTAAAAACTTGGAATCCCCCGCTGTCAGTCAATATGGCCCGGTCCCAGTTCATAAAACGATGCAATCCCCCTACCTCAGCGACCAAATCATCTCCGGGTCTTAGGTAAAGATGGTAAGTATTGCTGAGGATAATCTCAGCCCCCAGCACCTTTAATTCCTCCGGTGTCATGGTCTTAACCGTTGCCTGAGTACCTACAGGCATGAATACCGGTGTTGAGATGGTTCCATGGGGTGTATGGAGTTTTCCCAGCCGGGCCCCGGTCTCCGGACAATGGGCGATGACTTCAAAGGAAATTGACAAAAAATACCACTCCTTATTTTCCAGCGCTGTGAAAATAGGATGTAGAATAAAGATCCTTACTCAGTTCACGACACGTGCAAACCGGCAGCAATTCTGGCGGAGCGACATTTCGACAAGCGGCTAAGGGCACTAGCGACGGTTCTGCAGGACAGCGGGGCGGAG
>DUVO01000084.1 GCA_012841005.1 Bacillota bacterium
AAGTCTATCCCCTTCCTGGTAAACAATACATATTCTAGCAAGAGATTTTTCTCTCCAAAAGAAGGAAATTAAATTTGATGTCGAATATATTACAACGGAACAAGTTGTTACCTGGGGTTACCTGCTTTAGTATTGCCCTGTAAGTAACTGCCGCCAATTGCGAAAAGAGATAGTAGGGAGATGTGCCGAATGAAGGCTTTCAATATATATGTGGTTATTATTTTAACAGGCCTTCTCGCGGTTATGGGTTGTACGAAGCAAGATCCCATGGCTTCCACATTGCTGCAAGGGGAGGTCATGAACAACAATATAATGGCGCCTGATGAAATTAAATATGTGACCCTTTATTATGTCGCCCAGCAGGGTGGTTATCTGGTGCCGGTAAACCAGGAACTGTGCAACACAGAGCGGCCGGTCAGGGTGGCCCTGGAAAGGCTTATAGCCGGCACTGCTTCCGGAGAGGGTCTTGTTGCTCCGATCCCGCCGGAAACGAAGGTGCGGGATCTTTATATCCGCGAAGGGACGGCCTATGTCGATCTCAGTGAAGAGTTCGCGACCAAATTGCGCCCAGGTAAGTTGCAAGCCCGGTGGGCGGTAGACACCCTGGTGCAGACCCTTACGGAATTTCCTGATGTTGACCGGGTTCAACTTTTAATTGATGGTAAGGTTAAAGAAGAATTGACGGAAGGGGTGGATATTGGTATTCCCCTGGAACGCGAGCCCTGGTTGAATCCTATTTCCCAGGAACCGGGTGAGGCAGTAGTTCTCTTATACTTTGACTACCAGGGCAAATACCTGGTTCCCGTTAGTAAGGGTGTAGGCGATTTTTCCCGGAGTCTCAGTCAGCTGACAGTGGAGGAAATTATTAAGGGGCCCGAGGGGTTACTAGGTCTTGCGCCGGTGGTGCCAGCCGATGTTTCCCTGGAGAATTATGAAGTGAAAGAGGGGACAGCTTACATTGAATTGGCCCTGGGAGAGGAAGCAGCCGCTGACAAGACCTGGAATGAGACCAGGGCTCTGCAGGCTCTCCTTTATTCCCTGATGGAATTCCCCCATATACAGAATGTAAAATTGTTAGTGAAGGGTCGAAACACCGGAATTATTAATGAGGCAATAGAATTTAACAATGCGCGTTTCCAATTACCGGCAGTGAATGCAGTCGTTGACTGAGTAAAGAATAATAACCGGCTTTCCTGCAGCCAGCAGAATACAATTAATAAAGGGATCACAAAATAGTGCACGACAGGTAATATGGTGCACTTTTTTCATGTCTTCAAGGGAAGGAATATGCAGATGGGGAAAGAAATAGGACTAATAGATAATGATACAAAGGGCTTTGTGTCAACCAGGGTTTTGTATTTTACAAGGTAAGTTGACGGCTGCAAGTTCTCCTTGCTACAATATGTTGGGACAAACATTAATTATCTTTGCCTCGGTCATAGGGGATTTCTAGCAAAAAAAGGAGAGACTAACTTGGAAGTAGCCATTGGTTATTTTCTAATTTTTGCAGCCCGGGTTCTGGATATGTCTATGTCCACAATCAGATTGCTGTTGATTGTGCGGGGGAAGCGCTTCCAGGCGGCTGCTATTGGATTTTTTGAAGTTGTAATCTATGTTCTGGCCCTCAATATGGTGGTAAAAAACCTCGATAATATCTTCAACCTGCTGGCCTACTCTCTGGGTTTTGCCTTTGGGAATTATGTGGGCAGCTATGTGGAGGAAAAGATGGCCCTTGGGCATGCCACTGTGCAGGTTATACCAAAGGGTAAAGATGCAAACATGGCTTCTGAATTGCGTAACCGGGGCTACGGTGTTACCGTGGTCACGGGAACCGGCCGCGAGGGCCCAAGACAGCTCCTTATTATTACTGTTATGCGAAAAAGGTTACCCGAACTGATGCGGGTTATCGATGAACTTGATCGCGATTCTTTTGTTACCGTTATGGATACACAATCTATTCACGGTGGGTTTTGGGGAAAAAAGGCCAAATAACCCGGGTCGGCTCAATTTAGTTGGGGGGGGGAGAAACCCAGTGGAACTGAAGATTCAGCGCAAGAACGGGATCCCGTTATATATGCAGATAAAGGGACAGATCTTGGAATTGATCAGGACGGGGAAGTTGGTCAGGGGAGAACAATTGCCGACAGAAAGGCAGTTAGCGGAAGAGCTGTCTATTAGCCGGAATACTGTTAGTATGGCCTTTAGAGAATTGGAATCTGAAGGTGTTGTTGTCTCCCATCAGGGCAGGGGGACCTTCGTTGCCACAGGGGATCAGGTTTTTCGCCGGGAGGGAAGAAAAGAGCGGGTTTTAAAGATGATCGACCTGGCCATAGAGGAAGCTGCGGAATTGGGTTTTAGTATTGATGAGTTTACCAGTATTGTGACGGCGCGGGTGCGGGAGAAGAAGGCCGTTCTCCGCCAGGTCAAGGTTGCCTTTATTGAATGCAACCGGGAACAGTTGGAGTTCTACAGTAAACAGTTGCATCTGGGGTCGGGGGTAGCTATTATACCGGTAATATTAGATGACCTCATTGCAGATTCCGGCCGGGTTAACGGTCTGCTGGCCGAGGTGGACCTGGTTGTGACTACCGTTTATCATGTAGAGCAAGTATTTGAGGTGCTGGATAATAAGAAGAAGCTGGTGGCAGTAGCGCTGGAACCAGAGGTGAGCACTATTGTTCGTATTGCCCGGAGTATTCCCGCGAAAAAGGCCATATTGGTGTGCCTTACCGATAAGTTTGCCCATAGTGTCCGACTTTATTTAGGGCAGTGTGGAATAGATGCCGCAAATCTTAGTCATACAATTACCATGGATCGGAAGGAATTAACCAGTTTACTGGCCGATGTCGAGACGGTCCTGGTTTCCCCGGGTCGGAAGAAGGATGTAGAGGATCTGGTCCGCCCGGGTACAGAGGTGATCGAGTTTATTCTCAAGCCTGACCAGGGCTCAATCAGCAGGCTGAATTCAGTGATCCTGGAACTGAAAAAAGCAACCTGAAGTAAGCGGTATGCCCGCTGGAACTTGGGGGCACAATGGTAACATAGAATGGGTTATGGGATGCCAGGAGTGTTAGGAGGCAAATTATGCTTAGAGTTGATGGCAGAAGGTTTGATGAACTCCGCCCGGTAAGAATTACAAGGAATTATATCAAGCATGCCGAAGGGTCGGTGTTCATAGAAACAGGTGATACTAAAATTATCTGTACGGCTACCATTGAGGATAAAGTTCCTCCTTTTCTCAAGGGTACCGGCCAGGGTTGGGTAACTGCCGAATATGCCATGCTTCCCCGGGCAACGGCGGTACGCAATGTACGGGAAGTAACGCGGGGTCGTGTCAGCGGTCGCAGTTCCGAGATCCAGCGGCTTATCGGTCGTGCCCTCCGGGC
>DUVO01000309.1 GCA_012841005.1 Bacillota bacterium
GAGGTTTGCCGCTGGCTTCCTTCAGATTCTGCGTCGCCGCAGACACCCTTGCCTTAAGCTAACGGCTACTGCTACCTTCACCGCTCGGGACTTTCACCCTAGAGACAGCGCCCATGCCGGGCGCACCGAAATGCGAGGGCGGCTTGCGGCCGCCCCCTTCTGCTGCCAGCAGCTCAGGGGCTTTCCCTGAAACAACCTGCCATTTGGCGAATGTAGACGAAATCAGTAGTCAGATGGGGAAAACCGGCCTAAATACTGGAGAAGATAGGAGAAAAGTGTAAAAAGGATTCCTCACCCAAGTGTAGAAAGGAGAAAATTGGGGGTTGGTAGCATTGCTTCATAACCAATAGCTAAGATAGCGGTTATAGATTGCTGCCAAGGGATCATCAGGAGAAAAATATCGATTATTATAGAGAAAGGGCTCTAAAATCTGCCGTAGTACCAATTGGTTTGACAGGTTTTAGTTCCCCTTTTTTTGTCAGAATTCCAAGGCCCGGGGGGATGTTATATGTGTGACAGTAAACTCTAATTGGTCTGGAAATAAAAGGATTTTATTAAAATGTTGACGAAGTGGTATTAAATATGATACCATAGGATATGATAGAGGGGAGGAGCCTTTACAATTGAGCCAAATAGCTAAATTGCTTGAAAAGCTTAAAAGGAAACCGACCCCTAGTGACATACCATTTAGTGATGTTGATAGACTCCTACGGGCCTATGGCTTCGTACAGCGTCAGCCAGCAGGAGGAAGCAGTCACTTTACTTATACGCATCCCGAATTGACGGATTTTATATTAACAATAGCTAGGCATGGGGGGAAGGTAAAAAAGGGGTATGTGAGAAAGACAGTGGAGGCTATTGAAAGAGTAAGGGAACTATATGGAGGGGATCTTGAGTGAAAGAAAGAAATTACAGAATGCGTGTGTATCCTATAGACGATGGAACCGATGAAGTTGAGTGGATAGCTGAATTTCCCGATTTACCGGGCTGTGTAGGTGCGGGAGATACACCCGAAGAAGCCGTCGCCATGGCTTTTGATGCCCAAAAAGCATGGATTGCCACTGCAATGGAAGAAGGAAGAAACATTCCTGCGCCAAGCGATATTTATGGAACGGAGTACAGTGGCAAATTTACCCTGAGAATACCTAAAACTTTGCATCGAGAATTAGCTATAAGAGCCGAAGAAGAGGGTGTGAGTCTAAATCAATATATCCTTTACTTGATATCAAAAGGGATTGGTAGTGATCAGGTATCTGCAGCGAAGGATAGTAATAAAACAATTAAATATGAGCTTAAATTCTTGAAAGCAGTAGTTGCACCTTGGCGGGAAGAGTCTGACTTAGAGGGTAACTTTTTGATTGGGCCCCATAGTTTTATAAGGGGAAAAGGAGGCCTTAAATATGGGTGGTACAAATGAGCAACAATTAATAGACTACTCGAGTTTTAAGATTAAACTAAAGGAAGTTAGATTTGACGAAGTACCGGTTGATTCGCATGAAGACGATGATTTTGCTCTAAAAACAAAAGATGATTATGATGTTGTAAGGATCACTGATGATAAAGTGGAATTAGAATTTAGGAGGGAAAAATATTTTGAACCAGAAGGTTTCTTTAAGATAAAGCTAGTTTTTGGTGTTTTCTATCGACTTCATTCATCAGAAAAAGTAGGAGAGGAAAGAGAAAAAATTATTAAGGAAGAACTAGATAAGGAATATCGTTCCCTCCTTGCACCGGTCGCTGCAATGGCATCACTAATTGTAAGTGCTTTAACGAGTGTTGATTGGAAAGTACCGTTTATTGATCCACCTTTACCTATAATTAAGAAAAAGAATGAATGAGATAGTTCTTGTCTAATGCCTCGCCCCAAAAGGCATCAGATAGCCCGCCTTGAAAATGGGCGGGCTTCCTTGTGTTCTGTTTTGTAAAAATAATCCAGTGTGTTATAATAATAATGGTTTTATCGGTGGAAAGGAAGGGCAGGGAAAACTAGTTGTAAGGGGGGTTTTGGATTGGAACTTGCGCCTTTCCAGGTAATACTTCCACCCCGGATCAAATTTGGCTGGGGGCAAATTGGGACCATCGGCCCCGAGGCCAAAAAACTGGGGAACAAGGTTATGGTGGTAACCGGTCGTACCTTTTTGGCCCGGACGGGAATTCTGGACCAGATCAGGGCCTCCCTGGAAGAAGCCGGTGTGGAGGCCGTATTTTTCCAGGAGGTAGAGGCTGAACCCAGTCTGGAGACCATTGAGCGGGGTCGGAAAATTCTGGCCCAGGAAGGGTGTGACCTGGTGATCGGGGTCGGGGGCGGAAGCAGCATCGATGCTGCCAAGGCCATTGCCGGTTTAGCCCGGGAAGAGGGGACAGTGTGGGATTATTTTGCCGGCCGGGCTATTGTCAACCCGGGCCTGCCCTGGATTGCCGTCCCCACCACAGCGGGAACCGGCGCTGAGGCTACCAAAAACTCTGTCCTGAGCGATTATGCCAGCAAGGTCAAGAAGAGTATCCGCAGTGATTACTGGGTATCATCCCTGGTTATCTGGGATCCGGAACTCACTACCCACATGTCACCGCGTCTCACGGCGGCCACGGGCATGGACGCCCTCACCCAGGCCATTGAATCCTATACCTCCCGGGGCGCCAATCCCTTCACCGACAGCCTGGCCCGGCAGGCCGTCTACCTCATTGGGAACAGCATCCTGACGGCTTATCGGGAGGGCGACAAC
>DUVO01000256.1 GCA_012841005.1 Bacillota bacterium
GTCGGAGGATTGTGACAACAACCCCGTCCCCTTGTCACACCCCAGTACGTCCCCTTGTCACATGTCGGAGGATTGTGACAACAACCCCGTCCCCTTGTCACAGTAGGCAGTACAGCCTACAAAAAGCTATTGCCAGATAAGGGAAAGGGAAATATTTTTCTCAAACCAAGGGTAGAATAGGTAAACAGCACGCCAAATAACTGCAGGGAGGAAAGGGATGTGGGGAAAAAGAAGGGATGGCTTTCGGGTTTGGCCCTACTGGTCCGGGCCGTGCGGGCACCTTTTTTGGCTGCCTCGGCAATACCTGTCTTTGTGGGTACCAGCGCCGCCCTGTACGAAACCGGAACTTTTTTGGGGGGGGCCTTTGTCCTGAACCTGCTTGGGGTCATCTTTCTCCACTGCAGCGCCAATGTGGCCAATGACTACTACGACTACCTGAGCGGGGCGGATCCCAGCCATCCCCCCTACCCCTTCCACGGCGGCAGCCAGGTTATCCAGGAGGGGCTCCTGACGGCAGGCCAGGTACGGCGGCTCTTCCAGTTCTTTTTCCTCCTGGCGACGGCTTGCGGATTCTGGCTCGCCCTGCTCCGGGGACCCCTGTTATTGTTGCCCGGGCTGGCAGGGGCTTTCTTCGGCTATTTCTATACGGCACCGCCCCTGCAGTTTGCCTACCGGGGACTGGGAGAAATAACCACGGGGATAACCTTTGGCCCCCTGGCCGTCCTGGGGACTTACTACGTCCAGGCCGGGACCTTCGCCCTTACCCCCCTGGTGGCTTCCCTCCCCCTGGGTTTTCTTATTGCCGCCGTCCTCTTTGTCAACCAGTTCCCCGATGCCGGGGAAGATGAAGCAGCGGGAAAAAGAAACCTGGTCGTCCGCCGCGGCGCCCGGGAAGCCCGCCCCGGTCTTTTTGTCCTTTTGGCCGGTGCCTACGTCTCCCTCCTGTCGGGGACCAGTCAGGGGTACCTGCCCGCTCTGGCCCTCTTGGTTCTCCTGACCCTGCCCCTGGCCGGGGCGAGCCTGTGGTGCCTGTACCGTTACTATGACCGGCCCCAATACCTGACTCCCGCCAGTGCGGCGGTTGTTTTTGCTCATACAGGTACGGGCATCCTCCTCACCCTGGGGTATCTCCTCAGCAGCGGAAATCGGGTGATCTAATGCTGTCAGACATCTTCGCCCCTGTGACACCCCAATTGGAAATGGTCCACAGGGCATTGGCCGCTTCCCTCCGCCTGGAGGGCATCACCGACCCGACGAGACCGGTCCTTACCTATGTCCTGGGCAGCCGGGGCAAACAACTGCGGGCAGCCCTGGTCCTTATCCCAACCCTGGGGGAAAAGGCAGCAGACTCCGGCGACCGTTCCCGCCGGGCCATTCAGGCAGGGACGGCCGTGGAACTCATTCACCTGGCCACCCTCCTCCACGACGACGTCCTGGATGAAGCAGGGGAACGCCGGGGCCGGCCGACCCTGAGCGTCCTGTGGGGTAACAAAAATTCCATCCTGGCGGGAGATTACTTCTTTGCCCGGGCCTTTGGTATCCTCGCGGAAATAAACTGTCCGGCCCTCCTGAATCTTTTTACGTCTGCCATTGCTACAACTTGCGCCGGTGAAATAGAGGAACACCAGGATTCATACAACATGGAAATCAGTGAAGAGAATTACCTGCAGCGCATCGGCAAAAAAACGGCCAGTCTTTTCGCCGCCTGCGCCCGGGCTGGAGGACTGCTGGCGGGAAAGGGCAGGGAGGAACAGGCGGCTTTGGAGAGGTTTGGATATAACCTGGGAATTGCCTTTCAGCTGACCGACGACCTGCTGGATATCATCGGCGACCCCAATCAACTGGGGAAACCCGTCGGTCAGGACCTGCTCCAGGGGGTTTATACCCTGCCGGTGCTGGTAGCCCTGGCCGAGCCGGCAACGGGCAAGCGCCTCCGCCGGATACTGGCTCGGGGATTGGACAGGAATAACCTGGAGGAGATACGTTCCCTGGTGGCCAACTCCCAGGGCCGGGAGGCTACCAGGCAAATGGCCCTGGAATACAAAACCCGCGCCCTCCGGGAGCTCCAGGCCCTGCCGCCGGGGCCGGTCCGGGATAATCTCGCCAGGATGGCCCAATTCGTTGTCGAAAGGATTTTTTAGTGGGGGATCGATATGGCCCAGACCAAGAAACCTATTAAAACCAAGGAACTGATTACCCAAAGGAAAATAGATGAGGTCCTGGAGAACCCTCCCCGGGAACTGACGGGAGACCTGGCTACAGATCTGGCCCTGGTAGAAAAGCTTTTCCATCACAGCGCCGATATTGTTATCCGGGAATTCGCCCTGGGGACCGAAGAAAGGATTGAGGTCGGCCTAATCTATGCCGATGCCCTGGCCAACAAACGGGTAATAGACCAGGATATAATGCAGGGTCTCATGCATCGGGCCGGGCTGGTTAAGGTGGGACAGCCCCTCACCAGGAGCAATGCCTTTCAATATATTGAAGAGTACCTCCTCACCATCGGCGAGATCAAGGTCACCAACCAGGTGGATAAGATTCTGGGCAGCATCCTGTCCGGCGATACGGCCCTCTTTATCGATGGGAGCCCAAAAGCTTACCTGACCAATACCAGGGGTTGGTCCATGCGGACCCCGACGGAACCCAATGTAGAGGCCGTGATCCGCGGCCCCAGGGAGGGGTTCACCGAGACTTTAATCGTCAATCTGGGCTTGGTCCGGCGCCGCCTCAAGGACCCGGATCTGAAGGTGGAAATGTTTGAGATTGGTAAACGCACCAAAACCAGTATCTCCCTCCTTTACATCGTCGATATTATCAACCCCAAGATAGTGGAGGAACTGCGCCGCCGCCTGGAGGATATCAGCATCGACGGCATTGTGGATTCGGGCTATGTGGAACAGCTGATCCAGGACTCCACGGCCTCTCCCTTCCCCCAGATCCACAGTACCGAAAGGCCCGATAAGGTGGTGGCCAACCTCCTGGAAGGAAGGGCGGCCATAATAGTCGACGGCAGTCCCTTTGCCTTGATCGCCCCTTCCGTGTGGGCTCAATTCTTCCACTCCCCGGAGGACTACTATGAGCGCAGCCATATCGGGACCTTCGTCCGGCTCATCCGCCTCCTGAGCATGTTTTTCTCCCTGACCCTGCCGGCCCTCTATATCGCCTTTACTTCCTTTCATCCGGATATGCTCCCCATTCCCCTGGCCCTGGCCATTGCCGGCGCTCGCTCGGGGGTTCCCTTTTCTCCCTTTTTGGAAACCCTGATTATGGAAATTATGGTGGAAATCCTCCGGGAGGCCAGCGTCCGCCTGCCCGGTCCCATTGGGCAAACCATCGGGATCATTGGGGGGCTA
>DUVO01000339.1 GCA_012841005.1 Bacillota bacterium
AAAAACAGAAACCTGCAGCCCCGCCGGAGGAACCAAAACCGGCGCCGGAGCCAGAAACCGGCGGGAGCCGGGGGAGAAAAAGGAGAATACAGAAAAAAACCACAACCAGGTCTTCAGATCTCCGAAAAGGCCATCTAAACCGGCCTGCCGGGAAAAAAACTATTTTCCCGGCTGCCGGTATACCCACCATAGGCAGGGAGGCAATTGGCGCCAAAAGGAGCAGGAAAAGTAGTTTTTCCACGGCAAATATCGCCGGCAGCCCCCGGGAATTTCTCCCCAAGACCTCCGTGCTCCCCCGCAAACAGGAAAAAGGCCCGGATACCGGGGCTGGAGGAGAAGGGACACCCACCGCGGCCGAAAACAGAACCTGGCCCAATCTGGCCCGGTTAAACCCCCCGCCCAGACCACCGGGAGGGTGAGGCTTCCCCTTCAAACCTGGCAGGCTGCCAGGCCCAACGGCAACAAAGAACCCGGACTCCTACCCCGCCGGGGAAAGACCCGGGCCAGGGTCGAGATCATCGGTAAAGCCGGTACATCTTCTTCCCCTGGACAAAGAAAAAGGGCAAGGGCAGGAGGAAACCAAGATAACCCCGTCGCCAAACCAGACCATCGATTTTAGAGTGGTCCTCAACTCCCTGGGACTGAGAACAATTGACAATTGACAATGGACAATTAACGACGGTTCCGCAGAACAGCGGGGCGGAGGACAGAGTGATGGTCAATTACTTTTAGTCCTCCTGCTTATGCCGACAGCCGGCATGAGCTTTACAGAGGTAACTGAAAACAACGGAGAAGGGAGGCAATAGACCTTGACCAGGATCCACCTCCTCCAGGCTTCCCTCCCCTTCACCCACTCCTTGCACCTGCCCACTGAACCATACCCACAGGAGATTACCGGCCAGGTAAAAAGCTGCCAGCTCACCCCCACACCCCTGGCCGATGGTTCCGTTCTGGTTACCGGTACCTATGCAGTAATAGTAAATTACACCAGCCCAGGGGGGGAAAAAAAGAAGATCCGGAAAATCCAGTCCCTTAAAGAACGGATCCCCGTCGACACCTTCCCCGACCTCCTGGACATTCCCCAAAAACTGGCCCCGAGAGAAAAATGGGAATTGGCGGTAAATATACCGGAACCGCGGGTGGCCGCTGAAGCGGTCCGGCTCCAGGGAACACTGGTGACCAACCGGGGCATAAGCAGTTTCAGCCTTATCCCCCGGGCAGCATCCGTCCGCATTGAGGGGAATATTGTCCTGGACGGCTGGCTTAATAAACCGGCAGTACAGGATGCCCCTCCCCCGCCCGAAAAAAGCCTGCTCCCGCCAAACTCCTGCGCCGGTGCCTACTGCGGGGAAACAATACCTGAAGAAAAGAATCTGGCCGGAAACCCGGCACCAGAGGGACAGGGACCGGAGAATCGGGAGAAGAAACAATCCCTGCACCGGTATAATCCGGAACAAAGTCCACCACCCTTTGCATATGATAGCAGAGGGATTCGACAGGTAAGAGACTTTCTCCACAAGGGAGGGATCAGTATGGTCGACGATGTAAAACCTGCAGCCCTTCGCTATGCTGCCGATGAACCGCCCGCACCGGCATCTTTGGAAGCGGACACTGGTGCTGTAGGCCCCGCAGCCCTCCGCTATGCAGCAGATACAGAGGAAAGCGCAGCCTCCGGGCCCACAAGCGAAGAGACACAACCCATTGCCCCCGAAGCAGAGGCAGGGGATACTACCCCTACCCAAAGCACTGCTTCCCCAAAGAGGAAAAAGCCGGTCCCCTATTATCGGATTCCCAGCATTAAGGGACCGGGAAAAAAGAAAGGAAGTGATATAATGGCCAATAAAAAAGCCACCTTAAAGGTTGAAGATTTACTGCGGGCCGGGCGCAGTCATTTTGAGATCCCCAAATCAAAGCAAGAGGCCCTCAAAAAGAAGGCCCCCCGGAGGCGGGGCTGAGGCTAGCCATACCGGACCGTGCGGTTCCGGAAACAGAGCACATTGCCAGCTCTATCACCAGCAGATTTATCAATGGCTAGCAGCATTTCTGGCTAAGCGACATTTCGACTTGCGGCGAAGGGCACTAGCGACGGTTCCGCGGGACAGCGGGGCGGAGGACAGGAGATCCGGAGCCTTCGAGCGGGACATGGAGGTCCCATGGGCTCACGACCCCGCCGGACAAGGAACCGGAGCGCAAGTTTCTTCCGCAGGGAGAACTGGGAGCGAAGCCAGAAATGCTGCTAAAAATCAGGGGACAGTCGCCCTTTTCCGGTGCCTGTCCCCTTCCTTTCCCGTCTTATTTTTTTGCCATCGCCTTCTTGGCGGCTTCCACTATATCCGCCGCCGTCAGTCCGTATTTTTTGAGCAGGTCGCCGGGAGAGCCCGATTCCCCAAAGGTATCCCTTATGCCGACCCTGTAGATGGGAACGGGGCATTCCTCGGCCAGGACCTCGGCCACTGCTCCCCCCAGGCCGCCGATAATATTGTGTTCCTCGGCGGTGACCAGGGCCCCGGTTTCCCGGGCCGCCTTTACAAGGGCCTCAGTGTCAATGGGTTTGATGGTAGACATATTCAAGACCCGGGCTTCCACCCCTTCACCGGCCAGGGTCTCAGCCGCCGCCAGGGCTTCTCCAACCATGTACCCACAGGCAACAATGGTTACATCCTTTCCCTCCTGGAGCAGGGCGGCCTTACCGATCTCAAACCGGTAATCATCACCGAAGATTACCGGTACCTTGGGGCGCCCCAGGCGCAGGTAAACAGGCCCCTTGTAGGCCGCTGCCGCCTGGACCGCCAGGCGGGTCTCCACCCCATCGGCGGGGACTATGACCGTCATCCCGGGAAGGGCCCGCATGAGGGCGATATCCTCCACCGACTGGTGGGAAGCACCATCTTCCCCCACGGTAAGACCCGCATGGGTGGCGGCAATCTTCACGTTAAGCTGTGGGTAACAGACAGAATTCCGCACCTGGTCAAAGGCCCTGCCGGTGGCAAAGACGGCAAAGGTACTGGCGAAGGGAATTTTCCCCGCCGCCGCCAGGCCGGCCGCCGTGCCAATCATATTGGCTTCAGCAATCCCCATGTTAAAAAACCGCCCGGGAAACTCCGCCCCAAAAACTGCCGTTTTGGTTGATTTTGATAGGTCAGCATCCAGGACCACAATATCAGGGTTAGTCCTACCCAACTCCGCCAGGGCCTTGCCGTAGGCATCACGGGTAGCGATTTTTTCCGTCACTGGAATTCCTCCCTTCTTGCCTGCAAAACTAAATTCCCTAAGCCAGCTCTGCCAGGGCCTGCTCCGCCTGTTCCTTGCTGGGAGCATTGCCGTGCCAGCCCACCTGGTTTTCCATGAAGGAGACGCCTTTGCCCTTTACAGTATTGGCAACAATCATGGTCGGCCTGCCCTTGGTTTCCTTGGCCTTTTCTACGGCGGCGATAATCTCGCCAAAGTCATGGCCATCAATGGTAAGGACATTCCAGCCGAAGGCGGCCCATTTTTCCGGCAGGGGCTCTGAATTCATGACCTCCCTGATGGAACCGTCGATCTGGAGGCCGTTGAAATCAAGGAAAGCCGTTAAATTGTCCAAGCCATAGTGGGCAGCCGCCATAGCCGCTTCCCAGATCATACCTTCATTGATTTCACCATCACCTAAAACCACATAGACCCGGTAATCCTTCTTGTCCAGTTTTCCCGCCAGGGCCATTCCATTGGCGGCCGCCAGCCCCTGCCCCAGGGACCCGGTGGACATCTCCACACCGGGGGTTTTCTTCATATCGGGGTGACCCTGGAGACGGCTGTTGATCTTCCGCAGTGTTTTCAGTTCTTCCACGGGGAAAATTCCCCTCTCGGCCAGGGCGGCGTACAGTACAGGACAGGCATGACCCTTGGACAGGACAAAGCGGTCCCTCTCTTCCCAATCGGGCCGGGCCGGATCCACCTTCATCACTTGAAAATAGAGGGCCGTGACAATATCGGCAATGGAAAGGGAACCTCCCGGATGGCCCGATCCGGCTTCGGCCAACATACTCACAATGTGGCGCCGGATTCTTTTTGCCTTGTCTTCCAGCATTGCCTTGGTTTCTGCCGCAAGCTCCATCTTTTTTCCTCCTTTTCTCTATTTGTCTTTAGAATCACAGGCCCAGGGCCCGGATATCACCGCCAATGCTCACCTGCATTGATTTTAATGCTCACTCGCATCATAACATACCCTCTCCCTGCTGTTACAAAACTCCCGCCGGGGTAAAGGCCGGTGAACAGGCAGCCTGGCAGGCCTGTTATTAGATATAGCTTATAATATGCAAATATCATGCCTTTTACCGCAGGCTCCTCCATAATATTTCCGGTTAATCCCCCCAGCTCCAGCTGGCAGGGATTCTTTCGACCTTGAGGAGCAGAAAAAACCCCGGCAAAATTATGTAGAGATTCCTAAGCGGGTAGAAGGAAGGGATCGCCTCCCCGGTCGAAGGTCAATCCCCCTCAAGTTCTACCCCTGGCCAGTACTTTTAAAACAAAACGGGGCAGGGCCAACATCCTTAGCAGCCGCTGGGGCTGGAAAAGGAGACGGTAAAGCCACTCCAGGCCCCGGCGGCGCATCCACCCGGGAGCCCTGCGGACCCTCCCGGCAAAGACATCGAGGCTCCCCCCGACACCGATGGCTACCTGCACCCCCAGCCGCTGCCGGTTGCGATAGATCCATTTTTCCTGTTTCGGCATACCCAAGCCCACCAGCAGGATATGGGGCCTGGCGGCGGCAACTTCCGCCACCACCCTTTCCTCTTCCTCCGGGGTAAAGTAGCCGTGCTGCACCCCGGCAATGACAAGACCCGGGTATCTTTTTTCCAGGCACCGGGCCGCCTCCGCCGCCACCCCCGGGGCCCCACCCAGGAGGTAAACCCGGTAACCCCTTTGGGCCGCCAAGTCCACTATCCGGGCCGCCAGTTCTATCCCCGGCACCCGCTCAGGGACAGGGGTCCCCAGCCACCGGGCCGCCCAGACAATCCCGATGCCGTCGGCGACCACCAGGTGGGCTGCCTGGAGTATTTCCATAAGTTCCCTGTCCTCCCCCGCCTTCATCACCGTCTCCGGATTAGCCGTCACTACCTGATGACATTCCCCCCCGGTCAGAAAAGAAGCGATCCTTGCCACCGCCTCCTCCATCCCCAGGGGATCAAAGGGAACTCCCAGAAGGGTTATTCTACCTGCACCCACCGCAGTTCACCTCCCCAGCATCCAGGCCACCAGGCGGCCGTTCTCCTGGGCCCGTTCCACCAGTTCTCTGCCCTTCTCCCGCAGCCGGTTTCCCCGCTCCTTGCGCTCCTGCCAGGCGGACTGGACACAACTCTGCAGGGAGGCATAGGTCAGTTCGGAAACCTTTCCTGCCGCCGGTTGTGCCACCAGTTTGAGGAAATCCTCCACCTTCGGGTCGTAGATGAGACCCACCATGGGGACCCCCTGGACGGCGGCAAATATCAGGGCATGGAGGCGCATGCCGATGATCAGGTCCATCTTTCCGGTAACGGCCAGGAGTTCCTGGGCCGAGTAGCTGCCCTCCAGGACCACGACCGGCTCCTTCATCAGGGCGGCCACTTCCCTGGCCACCGGCAGATCCACCGGTGCCTGGAGGGGAAGGAAGACGATCCCCACCCCGTATGTTGCCGCCAGCCAGTCGGCCGTTTTGGCCACAGCTTCCTTGTAGCCTTGATAATCCCGCCACCGGCGTAAGGAAATGCCAACCAGGGGACGCTCCAGGTCAACCCCCTCCCGGGCCAGAATAGCTTCGGCCCGGGCCGCCGGCGCCGGTTCCAGGCAGAAGACCTGGTCTGCCGTTACCCGGATGGGAGGCTTTTGGACCCCCAATTCCAGCAGGGTTTCCCGGGAAGCAGCCTCCCGGACAGTGACCAGGTCGACCCGGTTGGCGATGAGGCCGGTGAGAAACCGGTTCCAGGGACGCCGGATGGGCCCCACCCCCTGGCCAAAGAACATCACCCTGGTGCCGCAGAGTTTGGCCAGGACCACAATGCCCAGGTAGTAAAGGAGGGACCGGGAACTGGTAACATCCTGCAGGATGCTGCCCCCGCCGCTGAGGAGGAGGTCACCCTGGCGCAGGGCCCCGATGATTCCCGGGATATCAGTCCGGGCCACAGCCCTGACCTGGTGCTGCGCTGCCGTCAGGGCCGGGTTGCCGGAAATGACCGTCAGCTGTATCCGGGGTACAAAGCGCCGCAGTGAACCCACCATGGAGGTGAGGATGGCTTCATCACCGGCATTATTGAAACCAAAATAGCCGGAAATTACCACCCGGGGTTCCCGGTCCCTACCGGTTTTTTCCCTTTTCCTGATACCCATGCCAAAACCCCCGTAAACAATTGACAATTGACAATGGACAATTGACAATTATTATAAACCTATTCACCATTTCGAATTTCGAAACTCGAACCTCGAA
>DUVO01000048.1 GCA_012841005.1 Bacillota bacterium
GGAGACCCCCGGAGATTCTTCTTTGTCGCCAAGAGCCGGGAAGGAATTGTTCTGATGGGGGACGAAGTAACCAGTAGCGCCAATATCCTTTTTGAAATAAGGGTTCCAGGTAAGGCCCTCGTACGGCTGATGCATAACGGAAAACCTTACTATGAAAAATACTGCCGGCACATGGAAGTACCTGCGGAAGAGCAAGGCGTATACCGGGTCGAAGTATACCGGGTAAAGGGTAGGGCAAGACCTTTTCCCTGGATTTTTTCCAACCCCATCTATATACGTTAAAAAGTTTAGTTCTCCTGGGAGGTAAGTCAAAATGCACATTCTTTTGACCAATGACGATGGTATTTATGCCCCCGGAATAGCCAGTCTGACCAGTGCACTGCTGCCAGTCGCCCAGATAACAGTGGTGGCCCCCGACCGGGAACGGAGTGCCACAGGACATGCCATTACTATGCACAAACCACTGCGGGCGGAAGAGGTACAACTGGAGGTAGAGGGAGGAAGGGGAAAGGGCTGGGCTGTTAGTGGTACACCCAGTGATTGTGTCAAAATGGCTGTGAAGGTCTTGCTACCCGAACCGCCTGACCTGATTATTTCCGGCATCAACCGGGGACCAAACCTGGGTACCGATATCCTATATTCCGGAACTGTATCGGCTGCCATCGAAGGGATTCTCTTTGATATACCCTCTCTGGCCGTTTCTTTAACCACCTTTACCCCCAGCTCCTTTACTACCGCCGCCCAGGTTACCAAAATCATTGTGGATCAGGTGAAAAATAGATCCCTGCCCCCCCGCACCCTGTTGAATATTAACATTCCCCCCTTACCCCTGCAAGAATTACAGGGCATAAAGGTAACTAAACTCGGCTTCCGGGAATATGAGAATATCTTTGAAGAGCGCCTTGACCCCTGGGGAAAGGTCTATTACTGGATGCGGGGGGACGCGGTAGACCGGGATGATGATCTGGAGGATATTGATACCGCTGCAGTAAAGAAAGGGTTTGTCTCTGTAACCCCGGTGCAATTTGACCTGACCAATTATGCTCTCCTGGAAGAGGTTAAGAACTGGAAACTCTCACTGGGAAACTTGAAAGGAGAGTGAAGCATGGATATCAAAGTTGCCATAATCGGCGGCACCGGGGTGTATGATCTCGATTTTCTGTCGGAGAAAAAAACCACAACTGTAAGCACACCCTTTGGGGCCGTTTCCCTGCAAACTGGTCTTTATCAAGGTATCGGCACAGCATTTTTAGCCCGCCATGGCCATGATCATTCTGTAGCCCCCCACCGGATCAACTACCAGGCCAATCTCTGGGCCCTAAAGACTTTGGGAATACAACGGGTGCTGGCAACAGCGGCAGTTGGTTCCCTTCGCCGGGAATTGCCCCCCGGCCACCTGGTCCTGGTCGACCAGTTTATAGATTTTACCAAGCAACGTCCTCTGACTTTTTTTGAGGGTCAGGACAGCCCCGTCGTTCATACCGACTTTACCGAACCCTATTGTCCCGAATTGCGCCGCTATCTTCTCGAGTCTGCCCCGGCAGGATGCTGGCTCCATAATAGAGGGGTCTATGTCTGCACAGAGGGACCCCGGTTTGAAACACCGGCAGAAATAAGGTTATTTGCCCAATTGGGCGGAGACGTGGTGGGCATGACGGGCATACCAGAGGTTGTCTTGGCCCGGGAATTAGGGCTCTGTTACGCAACAATTGCTCTGGTAACCAATTATGGAGCCGGATTATCTTCCCAGCCCTTAACCCATCAAGAAGTATTGGAATGCCAACAGGCCAACGCCAACAACCTGCGGTCTCTCCTGCAAAATACCCTGCCACGTCTCAAGGGTAACCCCGGCTGCCAGTGCCGGAAAGCCAATCCTGGCCTTTAGGAGGTCCAGAAGAATATGCAGCCAATTAAATGGGAAAGAGAAAGGTTAGTTCTACTAGATCAGACCAGGCTCCCTCACCGGCAGGACTGGATCAGCTGTACGACTTACAGGGAGGTAGTAGAGGCAATTAAGGCAATGCAGGTGAGGGGGGCACCGGCCATCGGCATAGCGGCTGCCTTCGGCGTCGTGTTGGGAGCTAAGGAATACGCCCATCTACCGGCACAAAGCTTTCAGAAACGTCTCCAAGTAATTATAGCCGAGCTTGCCGCTACACGTCCCACCGCGGTTAACCTCTTTTGGGCCCTGGAAAAAATGGAACAGGTGGCAGGGAAACTGGCCGGGCAAGATCCCCACTTAATCGTAATTGAATTGGAAAAGGCGGCTGTACAGCTGACAGTCGAGGACTTATCTGTTAATCGACAAATTGGTAATTACGGCCAGCAATTGTTCGATTTCCCAGCCCGCATCCTTACCCACTGCAATGCCGGTGCCCTGGCCACAGCCGGCTATGGTACCGCCCTGGGGGTAATCCGGGCGGCCCATGCCGCAGGAAAGGTGCAGCAAGTTTATGCCGATGAAACCAGGCCTTTGCTGCAAGGAGCACGGTTAACCGCTTGGGAACTGGTTACAGAAGGCATACCAGTGACCCTGATCACCGATAGTATGGCCGGTTACCTGCTCCAGCAAAAAATGGTTGATCTGGTCATTGTGGGCGCAGACAGGATTGCCAGTAATGGTGATGTGGCCAACAAAATCGGTACCTACAGCCTCGCCGTTCTGGCTCAAACAAACAACGTTCCCTTCTATGTAGCGGCCCCCCTCTCGACCTTCGATCTTAGTATATCCACCGGAAGAGATATCCCCATAGAGGAGCGGGACCCCCGGGAAGTTACCTGCATTATGGGACTATCCATTGCACCCGAAGGAGTGGATGTCTTTAACCCTGCCTTTGACATTACACCGGCTCAATATGTAACGGCAATTATTACCGAAGCTGGAGTTTTGCGACCGCCCTACCGGGAAAAGATTGCATCCCTCAAGTCTGAAAAGGGGAAAACAGGGTAATTTTACAACCTACCATACCAAGGAGGAGGGGAGAAGGATGTCGGATCTTTTAATCACAGGAGGAACGGTGATCACAGTAGATGAGGAAGGCCAAATATTCGATCCTGGTGTTATAGCCGTAAGGGGAGATGAAATCCTTTACGTGGGACCGGCAGGGGGAGAATTGCCTCCTTACTGGAAACCCCAGCGGGTAATCAATGCAGAAAATAAACTGGTCCTTCCGGGCCTGGTAAACAGCCACACCCATGCAGCCATGGTATTATTCCGTGGCAATGGTGATGATCTATCCCTGCAGGAATGGTTGGAAAACAAGATCTGGCCCCTGGAAAACAAATTGTCAGCCGAGGCGGTTTATTGGGGTACCCTCCTTGCCATTGCCGAAATGTTTTTGAGTGGTATTACCGCCTTTGCCGATATGTACTTTTTTCCTGATGCCATCGCCCGGGCTGTGGCCGAGTCCGGTATTAGAGCAGCAATTGCCCCGGGGCTACTTGGGATCAGCCCGGATTCTGCCACTAGATTAAGGGAAGCCATCAGTTTTTGTCAGGAATGGAATGGTGCCGCCGGGGGGCGAGTTACAACCATGCTCGGTCCCCATGCCCCCTATACCTGTCCTCCCGAGTATTTAGCCCAGTCACTGGCCGCAGCCCGCGATATAGAAGTTGGCATACATATTCACCTGGCCGAAACAGAGACGGAAATAAGGGGGATAAAGGACCAATATGGTGTCTCACCTGTGGCCTACCTCTGCCGGCAAGATCTCAGCAACGTCCACATCCTGGCTGCCCACTGCGTGCACCTTGAGGATGCTGATATAGATTTATTGTCCCAAAATAATATCAATGTGGTCCATAATCCCGGCAGTAATCTCAAACTAGCCAGCGGGATTGCCCCCGTTCCCCGACTCCTGACAGCTGGAATACCCGTCGCCCTGGGTACCGATGGTGCCGCTAGCAATAATAACCTGGATATTTTAGAAGAAGCCCGCTTGGTCGCCCTTATCCACAAGGGTTATACCGGCCAGCCAACGGTAATACCGGCTGAAGAAGCACTAAAAATGGCTACTGCCAATGGCGCCGCGGCCCTGGGGTTAAAGAGAAAGTGTGGCCGCTTGAAGGCCGGCATGAAGGCTGATTTAATCCTTATCGACAGGCAGCAACCCCACCTGTACCCCCGCTTCAACCCCCTTTCTGCCTTGATTTACAGTGCCAGAAGCAGTGACGTCGACACAGTAATAGTAAATGGCGAAATTGTAGTTGAAAGGGGAGAGTTGTGCACCCTTGATGGGGAAAAAATCATGCATATGGCGGAAAGACAGGCCCGGAAACTCCTCCAATAAAGGACAGGGAAAAGGAGGGCTTGTATAACCCCTTTTCCCCCGTCCTTTGATGTCCTTTACGCCTACCACTTGTCACTACAAGTACGGACCACTTCTGTAAGGGAAAAAGATACTGAAATCTGATTACATACCCGATAATCGTCCGGTCAGTTCAGAGCATCCCGCTCATTTTTCTGGGATTTTTTTTTTATTAAGGCAGGATACAGACGTCTTATACCGAATAATAATAATAGAGAAATTTTTTTGTTACAGTTTTATCCCAATATTCTAAATTGTAAAATAAGGGGAGATAATGATGAAACCTGTCATCGGTATTACCTGTGCCCTACAAAAACCGGGTGGTATGGGACCGGTACCTACCTTTGCTCTACCAATTTACCATGTCAGTACCGATTACTGTCTTGCCGTAGAGAAGGTGGATGCAATTCCCCTAATCATACCCATGGTTCAAAGTGATACTATGAGGGAAAATATTCTGGAAAATATAGACGGTCTTATTGTAACCGGTGGGGGCGGTTCTTTACCGCAAAGAGTATTGCAACAGCCGTATCTTCCCAGTTTAAGGGAACAAAACCCGGAACGATATGCTTTTGATTCTTCTCTTATTAAAAAGGCTCTCCGGCTCGAAATGCCCCTGGTGGGAATCTGTCGAGGCAATCAAATGCTCAACGAAGTAACGGGAGGTACCATCTATTCCCGACTTCAAACTGAAATTCCCGGGACAATGTGTCATAACCAGGAAGGGCTCGCCCCCTGGGGAGAACCCTGGCACCCGCTGATCCTTGACCCCGAATCTGTATTAGCCCGTATTTTCGGTACCCTCAAGATAGAGGTAAACAGTCTGCATCACCAATCTATTCACAAGGTTGGAAAGGGCTTAAAGGCAGTGGCTTATGCTCCGGACGGTGTTGTGGAAGCAATAGAAAGTGAAGAACACCCCTTTGTGTTCGGTTTACAATTCCATCCGGAAAAAATGATGGGCGAACCTTTCGCCAACAATTTTTTCCGGGCCCTGCGGGAAGCAGCCCTCTCATATAAGAAGGCAAAGGGAGGCCTGGAGATAAATGAGTAAAAGGGGGGATAAAGAGGGGGGACACAGGCGAGAGGAATAGTATGGCAATTCTGATATCGAAGGAGGGAAAAAAATGACCCGGAGATGGCTGGTTGCGGCTCTTGTTTTCACCCTGGTTGCGGCATTGCTTGGCGGAGCACTCAGTGGGTGTACAAGTCCAACAGCAGAGGTAGAAAGCGAAGGGAAAACCCTGATTGTGGGTCTGCGGCAATCGGTTCTTACCCTGGATCCGGCTATGCACAGGGACCGGGTAACGGAAACAGTTCTGAAAAATATTTTTGACGGTTTGGTAACCAGGACAACGGACATGGAAATAGTTCCGGAAATAGCTGAGTCATACACCCAGTTGAGTCCGACGGAATGGGAGTTTAAAATTCGCGAAGGAATTACCTTCCACAACGGGGATCCCTTGACTGCCGATGATGTGGAATTTACCTTTATGCGCATCCTTACCGAAGGGGCTGTTGATGGGCAATCATCGCCCCGGGCGGGGCTCCTCGGACCCCTGGAAAAGGTAGAAAAAATAGACGATTACACCGTACGCTTTCTTTTTAGTGAACCCTGGCCAGTATTTTTACGTATGCTACCCCACCAACAGATCGTGCCCAAAAAATACATCGAAGAACATGGTTCCGAGTACTTTGGCGAAAATCCCATTGGCGCCGGCCCCTTCAAATTTGTCCAGGGCAGCCTGGATGAAGAAATCGTATTGGAGCGATTTGACGAGTACTACGGCGGTTCCACCGAACTTCCGCCTGTAGGACCGGCCCAGGTAGACACCGTTATTTTTAAGGTCATACCGGAAACAGCAACCAGAATTGCTGCACTACAAGCGGGAGATGCCCATATTATCCAATCGGTGCCACCCCATTTGGTCGCAGAGTTGGAAAAGGATCCCAACGTAGTGGTCAAATCTTGCGTGGGTACCCGTGCCTACGCCATGGATCTCAATACCAACTTGGAGCCCTTTGATAATGTCCTGGTAAGGCAGGCCATGAACTATGCCACCGATATCGATGAAATCATCGATACGATCCTGGGGGGATACGCAGTCCGCTGTCCGGGAGCGGCCATACCCGGTTCCTTTGGCTATCACGACGGCCTTCCCGGTTATGAGTATAATCCGGAAAAGGCCAAAGAACTCTTGGCCGAAGCAGGCTACCCCGATGGTTTCAGCCTGGTAATAGACACCGATGATGAAATGAAGGATGTCTCCGAAGCCCTTGCCCAGCAACTGCAGCGGGTCGGTATTGATGCCACGGTTCGGGTTTGGGATTGGGGTGTTTTGAAACCCCTCTTGGATGAAGGGGAAAGGAAGGCGGTTGTCAGCAGTTGGGGGAATTCGACCCTCGAACCCTACGATCTCTTCGAACCCAAGTTTGTGACCAGGGAAGGTGATGTCCTCGGACGGGGCAACTATTCCCACTACAGCAACCCGAAATTCGATGAGCTTTTTGCCAAGGTTTCGGTAACCATTGATGATGAGGAACGGGCCAATATATACCGGCAATTGCAGGAAATCCTGTACGAAGACTGTCCCCAGGTATTCGGCTACAGTACCATGGAATTGGAGGCTTGTTCGGTACTGGTAGAAAACTGGGAACCCAGCCCCGACAGCCGCATCAACCTCCACGACGTGGGCTTAAAAGACAGTTGAGGATGTACGATTAAATAAAAAGAGGGAAAAGGGGAGAAGACCCCTCTGCCCGGGGATTCTCCCCTTTTTTCCCTAGGTTCTGCCAACTTTACCAACGGAGGTGGTTTGATTGAAATTAGCGCGCATCCTGGAACGTATTATGGTGTCTATCCCCATAATGCTGGGTGTTGCCATAATCGTCTTTCTCTTCATGCGTCTTACACCCGGGGCTGACCCTGTCGATCTGATGATGGGTGAAGCAGGCCATGTCTCTGCCCAGGAAATGGAAGCCTTGCGCCAGGAATTCCTTCTCGATGAACCCATCCATGTCCAATTGTATCATTTTTTGGCCGGTTGCCTGCGGGGAGACCTGGGAACATCCTTCATAAAAAGAAAACCTGTAACGACGTTAATCCTGGAATGCCTGCCGGCTACCATAGAATTGGCCCTGGGCGCATTATTCCTCTCATTGCTCATTTCCGTCCCCATTGGGATAATATCGGCAGTAAAACAATACTCATTCCTGGATAGGGCTTCAATGACCGGCGCCTTTATCGGTATCTCCATGCCGCCCTTTTGGTTGGGTATAATCCTCATAATCCTTTTTTCCGCATCCTGGGGACTGTTCCCCTCCCACGGCCGGTTGCCCTTCACCGTTGGCCTGGATACCATAACCGGCTTTTACATACTGGATAGTATTCTGACCAGAAACTGGTCCGCCCTGGCCAGCACCCTCCATCATCTTTTCCTTCCCTCCCTGGCTTTAGGTGCAGCCACTGCCGCGACGGTTGCCCGTATGATCCGCTCCAGTATGTTGGAAGTATTACGCCAGGATTACATAGTTTTGGCCCGGGCCAAGGGATTGACAGAATACAAGGTAATCGTTAAACATGCCCTCCGCAATGCTCTAATCCCGACAGTTACCATTGTAGCCATCCAATTGGGAGTTTTCTTGGGCGGAAATATGATTGTGGAGACAGTTTTCGGGTGGCCCGGTTTGGGGCGCCTGGTGGTAGATGCCATACAGCGCCGTGATTTCCCCCTGGTTCAAGGGGCAGTCATCATCTATGCCTTTACCTTCGTTATGGCTAACCTTCTGGCTGATATCATCTACACCTTTGTTAATCCCAAAATTGAACTGTAGGGAGGGAAATATCCATGGAAACCAAAAAAACCAGCACCTCGTCTCTCCAGCCCTCCAGGCCCGCTCCGCAGCCTTTCCAGCAAAACATATACCTCCTCGGCATTAAGCTGCGGCTTCTTCGCCACAACTGCCAGTATTTTTTCCGCCAGTTACGCCGCCATCCCTCAGCCCTATTGGGTGCCCTCATTATCATCCTCTATCTTTTGGCCGCCGTCTTTGCCCCCTTTATAGTCCCCCAGGATCCCTTTATTGGCATCCTCAGTAACCGCCTGCTTCCTCCCAGCTGGGCTGAAGGAGGACAGCAAGAATACCTGCTGGGCTGTGATGAATTGGGCAGGGATCTCCTCAGCAGAATTATCTGCGGTACCCGGGTGTCCATTGGCGTCGGTCTTCTCTCTGTTATGGTATCGATGGTCATCGGCGTCACTGTCGGCCTTGCGGCAGGCTACTTTCGGGGTTGGTTTGATGAGTTAGTCTCCCGTTTTGCCGATCTTTTACTTGCCTTTCCCTATTTAATTTTTGCCCTGGGCGTAATGATGGTAACAGGACCCGGGTTTTGGAATTTAATTATGGCCCTCAGTTTTAAGGGTTGGGTGGAGTTTTTCCGTCTAACCAGGGGGGAAACCCTTTCGGAAAAGACAAAGGAGTATGTGGAAGCAGCTAAAGCCAGCGGTCAAGGGCATATAACTATAATGCTTTCAGAGATACTGCCCAATATTATCCACTCTGTCATAGTACTGGGAACATTACGGATGGGATTCATGATTATCATGGAAGCTTCCTTAAGCTTCCTTGGCC
>DUVO01000205.1 GCA_012841005.1 Bacillota bacterium
ACATAATCCTGCTTTCTTATTTTATTTTATCAAGGATAAATGGATACAGGACTTTTATAAGGGTACGGAATTGTTGCGTGACAAGGGGACGGGGTTGTTGTCACACTGCCAGCCAGCCACTTGTCAACTCCCTTTTCGCCCTGGCCTGGTGAAGGCTTTTTTGTTTGCCGGCAAAGGAGGGAAGGGAGGGGCCTAAGCAGAATTACGAAATATGGGGAGGATTGACCAATGCGAACCCTTGACCAAAAGCTGCAAGACCTGCTATCTACGGTGAATGCTATATTGTCTGTCCGGGAGAAAAGCCGCCCTGCCCGGGAAGTAGTCCGGCGGCGCCTGCAGGATGAGGTGGGAGCCATAAAAAGGGCGGTCCCCCTTGCTCCAGATACAATAGGGGAACTGGCCGGCGGTCGTCCCCTGGTGGGAGTGGACGGTTCGGTAACTGCCTATGGTGCCCTTTTCCCCCAAATAATCCACTTTTTTCGGGCCCTGGCCTCTACAACGACACTGCCTGTAGAAGAGGGCCTTTGCCTGGTTGATCTGTTTTATCCTGAACTGGAGGCCCACCGGCGGGAGATTGAAGAGACGGTGGTCAGGGCTGCTGCCGCCGGGGAGAATCTTGCCCTGGAGGCTGCTGCCTCCCAGCTCGTCCGTGCCAGGCTGGCGGCCCTGGAGGTGAGGGCGGCGAGGGAGGTAGTGGAAAAATACCAGCCCTTTGCCGTCCTCTTTGACGGCGGCTTCCTCCGTTATGGGAGCCTGGCCCCTGCCGAATGGAAGGAATACCGGGAACTGGCTGTTGACAGGGGTGTGGTCAGTATCGGTGTCATCGAGGAGATCGGAACCTTTGACCTGGCCCGGAAAATACTGGCCGAGCCTGTGGTAACTCCTTCCTTTACCTGTGACCGGGACCTCCTCTTCGGTGTCCTGGAGCCGGGGGAGTGGCTGGAAGTTAAGGGTGATTTAGAGTTGAAGAAAACCTATTATACCTGCTTTGCCCGGCCCGGTTCCTACCCCGGGGCAGTGGCCTATGACTTTTTCCAGGAACAGGCCCACCGGGCCGCGGAATTTATCCCTCTCCTTTTTGGCCTTACCCCCCGGGGAGGGCGGGGGATCCCCTGGTGGCTGGACCAGGTGGATGCGGCGGTCCGGATCACCAGTCTGGAAATGGAGCTTTTGCTTGATACCTGCCTGGACCGAGGCTTTCGGGAGCGGCTCTTTGTCCCCAGGCGGGAGAAGAGAACCCTGTGACCAAGGGAGGAAAGTCTATGCAAATTGTCGGCCATACGACCCAGCAGGAGGTCTATGCGGCCTCGCGGCAGCGGCCCTTTCGCATTAATGAAATCCTCCTGCTGGAGGATGAAGGGCATAAAAACCCCCTGGGAGAAGTGGTGGAAACCCAGTCCTTTAACCGCTATATCCCCCTGGCCACGGAGCGGAGCGAACTGGTTGACCGGCAGGTTATGGAAAACCTGGCCCAGCTGGGCTATGACATCGGGGTGGAGACTATTCACCTGGCCCGGATCCGGGTCCTGGCTGAGCTTACTTCTCCTGTTTCCGTTGGCATTTCCCTCCGGGTGCCTGAATTTAATGAGATCAGGGATTTATTTATTCCCCGGGCTCCCGATCAGGGCCTGGTGCTGGGTGTCATCAGGGGGACAGAAGAATTGACGGGAAGTTTGCCGCCGGACCTGGACCAGGTGGCCCTCCTCTACCGGAAGGGGTCCGGTATTCTGCCCCAGGCGGGGATCCCCTTTATCATGGATCACTGGACCTTACCCGAATATCCCCATATCGGAATCTTCGGCGGCTCCGGTTCGGGGAAATCCTTTGCCCTGCGGGTCCTGCTGGAGGAACTGATGAAGCAGCAGCTGCCGGTACTGGTCCTGGATCCCCATTTTGAACTTTTCTTCACCGAACCTTTTCCGGGGCTGCCGGCTTCCTACCGGGAGGATTTTGCCCGGCGCTCTACGGTACTGTTGGCCGGAAGGGATGTGGGCGTGCAGTTTGAGGAACTGGATGCCCCGGACCTGATCAACCTCCTCAAGGCAGCAGGTGAGGTCACTGAGAACATGCACAATGCCATCCAAACCCTCCACCGGAAGAAGGATTCCTTTACCAGTTTCCGCAGCCGGATCCGGGATCTGACCAGGGGCCTGGAGGAGGAACAGGATCTGAAGAAAATACTCAAGGCCGGTGATGATCCCCGGGAAAAACAGGAAGCAGAGCGGCTGTTGGCTCTGGTGGAAAAGTATAAAGACCGGGTAGGGCATGTCAGTACCCTCCAGGCTATCTCCCGCCGTCTCAACCGCCTGGAGATGGAGCGG
>DUVO01000195.1 GCA_012841005.1 Bacillota bacterium
ATACGGCCTCTGTTCCAAAGCCGTCCGGGGGGTGAAGGCGGTACACCAGACCCTGGTAATTCCCCGGGTGCATGATTGCATTGCCCTCTTTCTTGGTTCCCAAAGGCTGTACCGGGAAATTTTTGCCCAAGCCCCCGATATCTATTTTTTGACCCGGGGGTGGTTGGATGAGGGTGTAGAACCGTATACAGAATTTCAGGAATGGTGTGACCACTACGGGGTTGAGACGGCCCGGTGGATGAAGGGGGAGATGTACCGCCATTACCGAAAACTATGTCTGCTGGATACTGGGGCAGTGCCTTCATCCCGTTACTGCCGCCAAGCAAAACGGGCGGCGGAGTTCCTCGATGTTGAATTCCAACTACGCAAGGGTGACCTCCGATTGCTCAAAAAACTGCTCTATGGTCCCTGGGATGAGGAGTTTCTAGTCCTGCAGCCGGGGGAAGAGGTGCAGGCGGAGGCATTCTATTAGATTTTCAGGGAACAGGGGGTGGAGGTTTTGCCCAAGGTTTTTTTTCCAGATGGAAAGGAAATAATGGTGCCCCAGGGTACCCTGGTGGCTGAGGCCCTCCAGGAAGCGGATATTGAAGCCTGGCTTCCCTGCGGCGGGCAGGGTTACTGCGGCCGCTGCCGGGTGAAACTGGAGGGCAGTTTGAGCCTGCCCACAGAGGTGGAGCAGGCGCACCTGTCCCCGGGGGAATTGGCCCAAGGGGTGCGGCTTTCCTGTCAGACCAGGATTGAAGGGGATGTGAGGGTTCTGACCTTGCAGTCCCTTACCGGGGCCCAGATCCTGACCGGGGGAGGAGACTTGCCTGCCCCGGCCTTGCACGGGACGCCCCTCCTCCAAAGGCTGGAAGTGAAGGTTAAACCGCCCACTGTCCAGGACCAGCGCCCTGACTCAGAGAGGCTTGAGGCTGCCCTAGGGGGCAGCTACAGGATACCTCTTTCTATCTTGTCCCGGCTCCCCGCCCTCCTCAGGGAAAGGGATTTCCTGGTCACCGCTTATGCCAGTGGAGACGAGCTCCTCAAGCTGGAACCGGGAAAGGATCATGGGCCTCCCTATGCCGTTGCCGTCGATCTGGGGACTACCACCATGGTGGCCTATCTTTGGGACCTGGAGAAGAAAAGGTGTCTGGGGACGGCCGCTGCCGGAAACCCCCAGGCCGTGTGTGGGGACGATGTCATCAGCCGGATGGTTTACGCCGGTGATAAGGAAGACGGACTGTTCCGGCTCCAAGCCCTGGCGGTGGCAGGGATCAACGGTCTGGTGGAGGAATTGACGGCCGGCACCGGTGTTCCGGCCCGGGAAATCTACCAGGTAACCCTGGTGGGTAATACCTGTATGCAGCACCTCTTTCTGGGCATAGATCCCGGCTGTCTGGGAAAAGCCCCCTATGTCCCCGCCTGCCGGGGTCCGGTAATTACCACTGCCGAGCATATAGGACTCAATATTTACCCCCGGGGGATAGTTGAATTCCTGCCCAATATCGCCGGTTTCGTCGGCTCCGATGCCCTGGCGGCGGCGGTGGCCGTGAACCTGGCGGAAAAGGCGGGAAATACCCTCCTGGTGGACCTGGGGACCAACGGTGAACTGCTCCTGGCCACCCGGGACGGGATTTTTGCCTGCTCCACCGCCGCCGGTCCGGCCTTTGAAGGGGCCGGTATTTCGGCCGGGATGCGGGCAGTCCCCGGGGCCATAGATAAAATGTACCTGGGAGAGGGGGGCCTTCAATGGCATGTCATAGGTTCCCTTTCCCCCCGGGGGTTCTGCGGCTCCGGGCTGGTGGACGGACTGGCCGGCATCCTGGATCTGGGAATTATGGACGCCAGCGGCCGGATCAAAACTCCGGAAGAGACAACCGACCCGGGGAACAGGTATATTGCCCCCGGCGACAGGGGCTTTGACTTTTGCCTGGACCCGGAAGGGCAAGTCAGGATTACCCAGGCGGATGTCCGCAAAATTCAACTGGCCAAGGGAGCAGTGGCCGCCGGGATGAAAACTCTTCTGGACCATGTGGGTTTAAGATTCCAGGACCTGGACCAAATCATTCTGGCGGGCGGATTTGGCAATTACCTGGACATAAATAACGCCCAGCAAATCGGCCTTATCCCCCAAATACCACCGGAACGGGTCCATTTTGCGGGCAACGCCGCCGGCACCGGGGCCCAGATGGTCCTCCTTTCCCGGGAGATTAGGGAAAAGGCCCTGGGGTTAACCGGGAAGATCCGGCACCTGGAACTGGCGGGAACAGCTTCTTTCTCCCAGGCCTTTATGGAGGCAATGTTCTTCGGGCCCTGGAACTGACAGGGGATTCCCCCTCCCTTTTGGTGGGGAGGCAATTTAATTATACAGCGAAAAGGAGGTCGTCCAGTGGGTAATATGAGTGATATTGCCATTGCCCAGGCGGCGAAACTGGAAAGGATCGAGGCCATCGCTGCGAAAATTGGGTTAACCGAAGAGGACATTGAACTGTACGGCAGGTATAAGGCAAAGGTAGATTCCAGTCTTCAGGAAAGGTTGGCCGACCGGCCCGACGGGAAATTGATCCTCACCACGGCCATAACCCCTACCCCCGCCGGGGAAGGGAAAACCACCACCGCCGTCGGCCTGGGGGATGCCCTCAACCGGCTGGGTAAGAAGGTCATCATCGCCCTGCGGGAACCCTCCCTGGGCCCTGTCTTTGGGATCAAGGGCGGTGCCGCCGGGGGAGGTTACGCCCAGGTGGTGCCCATGGAGGACATCAACCTGCATTTCACCGGGGACATCCATGCCGTGGGAGCTGCCAACAATCTCCTGGCCGCCATGATCGACAATCACATCCACCAGGGGAACAGTCTGGGCATTGACCCCCGGCGGGTGACCTGGCGGCGGGCTCTGGATATGAATGACCGGCAGCTGCGCCAGGTGGTGAGCGGCCTGGGGGGCAGGGCCAACGGAGTTCCCCGGGAAGACGGTTTCGACATCACGGTGGCTTCGGAGGTCATGGCCGTCCTGTGCCTGGCTCGGGACCTGGCCGACCTGAAAGAGCGCCTGGCCCGGATTGTCGTCGGTTATACATATGAGGGTGAGCCGGTCACCACCGGTGATCTCAAGGCGGCCGGGGCCATGACAGCCCTTTTAAAGGAAGCCTTCAAGCCCAACCTGGTCCAAACCCTGGAGGGGACCCCGGCCTTTGTTCACGGCGGCCCCTTTGCCAACATCGCCCACGGCTGCAATAGTATTGCCGC
>DUVO01000028.1 GCA_012841005.1 Bacillota bacterium
GGGACTCAGACATGGTGTTGCTGCTTCTCCTCACTCGCCTGCGCTCTCTTTATCTAGTTTTCTCAATGCTGTTTTCGGGGTACTTCCGGCATCGGGTTGGACCACTGGCTAATAACTACTGAGAACGCTCTTGCTGCTCGTCGCAATGTCGCTTCGCAAGAAGTATTGTGTCCACGCTAGAGCGTAGGTGATGTTACACGTGGCGTTTGGTGGGACGCAAACCGTCTGCCTATGCCAGTCCGGCGACATCTGCGCGGCCGCCCTTCCGTTTTCCCTAATTAATTCAAAGGGCGGCCCCGCAGGACCGAGCCGGCGGCATAGGCAGAAGGCCTGTAAAAGATCAGTAAATAATATACAATAGTACCTTTTTTAGGATATTGCTTCTTTAACTTTTTATATGCATCTGTTAGGCGGGTGCTTTTTGTTTTTCTGGCGTTCCTTTCCCCCAGGTATAAAATCAAGCAGCCGGGGCAATACTTTTTAGTGATCATAAAAACTGCTCAGCAAGGCAAAAGGAGATGGCCTCGGATGCTGCTGAACAAGGTAGAGATTTGCGGTGTCAATACTGCGAAACTACCTGTTTTATCAAACAAGAAAATGCGGGAATTACTGCAAGCCATGCAGAATGGTGATACTAGTGCCAGGGAAAAACTGGTCAATGGAAATCTGCGCCTTGTCTTAAGTGTAATCCAACGCTTTAATAACCGTGGTGAATATGTCGACGACCTGTTTCAAGTAGGCTGTATTGGCTTAATGAAGGCAATAGACAATTTTGATCTCAGCCAAAATGTGAAATTTTCCACCTACGCCGTGCCAATGATCATTGGGGAAATCAGACGTTACCTGAGGGATAATAACCCTATCCGGGTGAGTAGATCCTTACGGGATATAGCCTATAAAGCATTACAAGTCCGCGACAACCTGATTAATAAATGTTCCCGGGAACCCACTATTGGTGAAGTAGCCCGGGAATTAAAGCTCCCCCGGGAAGAGATAATATTTGCCTTAGATGCTATCCAGGAACCGATCTCCCTCTTCGAACCCATCTATCATGATGGCGGCGATCCGATCTTTGTTATGGATCAGATAAGTGACGAAAAAAGCCAGGAATCAGGTTGGCTGGAAGGAATAGCCGTCCGAGAAGCACTGCGCAGATTGAACAATCGGGAACGACTTATCCTCACCCTTCGCTTCTTTGAAGGTAAAACCCAAATGGAAGTGGCTGACGAAATTGGTATATCCCAGGCCCAGGTTTCAAGATTGGAGAAAGCAGCCCTTTTGCATCTGAGAAAACACATTTAGGATTGGAGGTGCATTAGATGCCCAGTCTTAGGATTCCCCTTGGGGTGATTATAATCCTTGCCCTCGGACTTTTTCTGCTGCGGCAGTCTGACCCGGGGGTAATCGAAGCCTATAATACAAAAAATCTTGTACAACTGCAGATGGTTATCACCGGCGAAAGCTCTAAAGAACAAGAAACAAACTGGGAATTAAATCCGAGGTTGTCCTGGTTGGGTCAAATTAACCTAACCTTAATGCTCTGCCCCACTTATAATACAAGGGGGGCGTTTTCTTTTTTGTGTTAACTTTTTTTCCACTGCTCCTTTCTTTCCTGCACATGTTCCTTCCCGCTTCATATATATAGTACAAACAGCAACGCTTCCAGGGAGGGACTTATATGGTGCGCATATCAGATTTAAAACTGCGGGAAGTTGTAAATGTCCTGGACGGGAAGCGCATGGGAGTAATCAATGATATTGACGTCGATATCGAAGAGGGTAAAATCAAAGCCCTGATTGTACCCGGGACACCCCGTTTGTTGGGGCTGTTCGGGAAAAATGACGACCTGGTTATCCCCTGGGAGAGGATAAAAAAAATTGGTGTCGATGTGATTCTGGTGGAGGTGTATACAACAACAGAGCCCAAGCACAAGTGAGGGTTGGAACCAATACTGCCCCAGGCAACCGGGGTTTTTTGTTTGTATTTGGTTTGGCAAGTGTACTATAATTAAGGAAAAGCATGACACGAACCGGGTAGGGATGGTGAGGAAAATGCAGGGAGATTTTGCCTTTGTCCAATCGGGGCAACTACAATATCTGGAAATACCGGCCTTTGCCGCCACAGGGCTGGTTAGCCATGGTTTCAGTACCCGCTTGGGGGGTGTAAGTACCGGGGTCTATTCTACCCTTAACCTTGGGTTGAGTAAGAATGACAGGCGGGAAAATGTCCTGGAAAACCGCCGGCGCTTTCTTCATGCTCTGGGCTTGGACCCGGTCAATCTGGTCGCCGCCCAGCAGGCCCATGGTACCAGGGTGGCAGTGGTGACCGGTCAGGAGCGGGGAAAAGGAGGAAGGGATGTCCGCACCGAAATTCCTTCTACAGATGCCCTTATAACAGATGAAAGGGGGATAATACTGAGTGCCTATTTTGCCGATTGTGTCCCTCTATTTTTTTTAGATCCCCAAAGGCCGGCCATTGGATTGGCCCATGCCGGTTGGAAAGGTACGGTGGCTACCATAGCCCGGAAAACCCTGGCCCGTATGGAGCAGGAATATGGTACAGAACCTTCCCGGTGTATGGTGGGGATTGGTCCTTCCATTGGCCCCTGCTGTTATGAAGTTGATAAACGGGTGCTGGAGCCCCTGGCCGCCGCCTTTCCCTACTGGCGGGAATTGGTAATTCCCAGGGGAACAGGAAAATGGCACCTGGATCTTTGGGAAACAAATCGCCGGCAACTACTGGATATAGGCGTTCAGGAGGAAAACATCTATATAAGCCGGCTGTGTACCGCCTGCAATGAAAAGCTCTTTTTCTCATACCGGGCCCACAATAAGAATACGGGAAGCCTGGCGGCTGTCATGGCCTTGAAATAGAGGGCTGGCATTTTAGCGATTGTTGCCCCCCGGCGAAAGGAATTAACCCTTTGATGTGGAAAAAGGAATTAGATAATGTTATGACCTGGAAGGGAAGGATTTCCTTGGAAATAGGCCGGAAGGTTCACCGGATAGGGGTAAAAAAATGGAAGCGAAGGCCTCACCGGAATCTCCTTTGGGTCTTATTCCTTTTTTTTATTATCTGGACCGGAGCGGTTTGGTGTAGGGAGATTATCAGGGGATACAGTATTAAAACCATTTTGGTGGAAGAGGGAACCGTAGAGAAAAAATGTACCGGTACCGGATTCCTTTTTACGGAAGAGTTGTGCCTTTCTGCACCTGCAGACGGAATTTTCCAGCCCCTGGCAGCCGAAGGAGAAAGGGTGCCGGCCGGGATGGTGGTAGCCCAGCTGGTTGCCGTACCCGATTTAGAGCAAAGGGCTGCAGCCCTGGAAGAAGCTACGGAACAACTGGCGCAGTTACAGCAGGAGGGGGAAGCCAAGGAGGCTACCTTGGAGGAGTCCCTGATAGCCAAGACGGAACAACTTTGCGAGAAGGTACAGGAACTCAAGGGGACCTTGCGGGAGGGGGAGGTGCTGGAAAGCCGGACTCTAACCGGGGAAATGAGGGCGATCTTGCAGGAACGGCAGGATATTTTAGCCCAATTGGCCCGGCAGCGGTCCCTTTCCCGGGAGAGCCGGGAGGCCTTGCTGCAGAGGCAACAAGAGCTGGAGGTGTTACTGGCGGAAATGGTCTACCCGCTCAAGACACCTGTTGCCGGAGTCGTGTCCTATTGTCTCCCGGAAGATGAAGGGAGGTTTTCTCCGCCCAAGATAACGGAGTTTGGTGTTTCGGAACTTGCAACTCTAAAGGAGTGGGAGATTCCTGTTTATACAACCGAAGCCGGTGCCGAGGTAAAGGCTGGAACCCCTCTAATGCGCATAGTAGACAATTTCACCCTGCATCTGGTGACCCTTATGTCCCGGGAAGAGGCACAGGCGCTGGCTGGGAAAAAGAGGGTTACCGTCAGTTTTCCGGAAATCGGGCAGGGAGAAGTCAACTGTCAAGTACTGGAGAGCAGTTGTGAAGATGACCTGGGATTTCTTAAGTTAAAGGTCCTTGATTACAGACCGGAATTGCTGGCCCAAAGAAAATTGGTCGTAGAAATAACCCAGGCACGTTATGAAGGGTTGGTTATTCCCCGGACTGCTTTACTGGCAGGGAAAGGACAAGGGGTAGGTGTTTACCTGAACCGGGAGGGGGGGATTGCTTTCCAGCCTGTTGAGGAGGTGGGGGGTAACGAGGAAATGGTGGTTGTGAGGGGCATTTCCCTTTATGACGAAGTTATTACCAATCCTGCCCGGGTCCGGGAAGGAC
>DUVO01000334.1 GCA_012841005.1 Bacillota bacterium
CCGGGTAGCCCGGGAACGAGATGATGTTTTGGTCATTGAGGGGGGAGTGGTAAAGGTTCCGGCCGGAACAGAGTTTAACTTTAATTTTGGTTTCCCCCCCGGCACTGCCTATGCCTGTATGGCAGAGACCATGCTGTTGGCCCTGGAGGGCCGCTATGAATGCTTTTCCCTGGGGCGGGATATTACTGTGGCCCAGGTAGATGAGATTTCCCGGATTGCTGAAAAACACGGTTTCGAACTTGCGGGCTTGCGCAGCTTTGAGCGGGCCCTCACCAGGGAACAGATCCGGGCCGTTGCCGAAAGGGTAGGGAAAACGGCGTAAAATTCTTGACATCCCTGGGTACTTCTTTTATAATTAGGCTGGCGAATTGCCAAAAAGTTGTTTTTTGTACGGGCCGGTCATCGGTCCGTACTATTTATACAAGCCAGAGGTGCTTTTTCCGGTGGCAGAATAAGGGAACATTTTAATGGTCCTGCTGACATATATTAAGATACGGCAATAAGGGTAGAATGAAGGGAAAATATGGGGACCCAAGCAGCTAAAGGGGAGGAAGACTATGCTATGGCAGAAAAGGAAGTATTGCTGACCTTGGCTGGGCTAAAAAAATTGGAACAGGAGTTGGAATATCTGAAAACGGTTAAAAGGAGGCAGGTAGCGGAAAGGATTAAACAGGCTATTGAATTTGGTGATATCTCCGAGAACTCCGAATATGACGATGCCAAGAATGAACAAGCCTTTGTTGAAGGTCGCATACTAACCATAGAACGGATGCTGCGCAATGCCAAAGTGATAGATGATAACGATTATAACCCCGATGAAGTAGGAATTGGAGCGACAGTTAAACTCTATGATCCGGAAAATCACGAGCAGTTGACCTACACAATTGTTGGTTCGGCGGAAGCCAATCTTTCGGAAAACAAGATTTCTAATGAATCCCCGGTTGGGAAAGCTTTGCTTGGTCAAAAGGCGGGCAACGTAGTTGAAGTAACGGTTCCGGCAGGACAATTAAAATACCAGATATTAGAGGTTTTTCGTTAAGGCAATAGGGAAAGGTTCGGAGGGATACAGATGAGTGAAGATGCCCAAAACGTTGACATTGGAATGCAGGATGTAAACGAACAGATGCTTATCCGGCGGGAGAAATTGGACAAACTGCGGGCGGCCGGCATTGATCCTTATGCTGTGGATAAATTCCCCCGCAGCCATAGAGCCGCACAGATACAGGAGAGTTTCTCGGAGCTGGAAAACCAGGAGGTTGCCCTGGCGGGCCGGATTATGTCTATCCGCACTCATGGTAAAGCCAGCTTTGCTCATGTTCAGGATATGTCGGGGCGTATCCAGATCTATGTTCGCATTGATCAGGTGGGGGAAGAAGCTTACCAACGTTTTTTGGACCTGGATCTGGGAGATATCGTAGGGGTTTACGGAAAGGTCTTCCGGACCAGGCGGGGAGAGGTAACTGTTGCTGTTGATAACTTTGAGCTTTTGAGTAAATCCCTCCGACCCTTGCCGGAAAAATGGCATGGGTTGAAGGATGTAGAGCTCCGGTACCGGATGCGCTATGTGGATTTGATTGCCAACCCCGAAGTACGGCAGGTATTTGTGACCAGGAGCAAAATTATCCAAGCCATCAGGGATTATCTAAACGCCCGGGACTTTCTTGAAGTGGAAACTCCCATGTTAAACCCGATTCCCGGTGGAGCCAATGCCCGGCCCTTTGTGACTTATCACAACGCCCTTGATACCCAGCTTTACCTGCGCATTGCCCCCGAACTTTATCTCAAACGGCTTATCGTGGGCGGCTTCGAAAAGGTTTATGAAATGAACCGGAACTTTCGGAATGAGGGGATCTCCACCAAACATAACCCGGAATATACGGCCCTGGAGGTCTACCAGGCTTATGCCGACGGAGAGGAAATGATGCGGCTGACTGAGGACCTGATTGCCTATGTGGCCGAGAAGGTCACCGGCAGTACTGTGATTACTTACCAGGGGGAAAGGATTGACCTTACCCCACCCTGGCGCCGGCTTACGATGCTGGCTGCCATTAAAGAATACACCGGAGTTGACTTTTCCCAGGTGTATGATGGGGCGGAAGCCTTCAGGCTGGTCCAAAAGCTGGGTTTAGAGATTGAACAGGGGACCACTGTCGGTAAAGTAATTGCGGAAGTGTTTGACGAACTGGTTGAACCAAAGCTGATTCAACCGACCTTTATTACCGAATATCCCGTGGAAATATCGCCCCTGGCGAAGCGCCTGACGGAGAAACCTGATTATACAGCCCGCTTTGAACCTTATATCTATGGGCGGGAAATGGCCAATGGATTTTCAGAACTTAACGATCCTATTGATCAAAGGGAGCGGTTCCTTAAGCAGGTACAGCAGCGGGAGGCCGGGGATGAGGAAGCCCATATGATGGATGAAGATTATGTACGGGCCTTGGAATACGGGCTGCCTCCCACGGGAGGACTGGGGATTGGTATTGACCGCCTGGTAATGCTCCTTACCGATTCCTATTCTATCAGGGATGTCCTTTTATTCCCCCTTATGAAACCCCGGGAATGAGCAGTGGGCGCATGGTATTACCCGGCATCACCACCTCGGGCGGTGATGCCGTTTTAGATCTTACCTTCCGGTAAAAATTACCTGTTGCATTTTGTGCCTAAAAATGATAATGTATATAAATGCCGCGGGCCAAAGCCAATAAAACTGCGGCTGGAGCAAAGCTTCAGGCCACTTGACAAAGGACCGCAGATTTGGTATCATATATTTCCGGACGGGTCAAATCGCCCTGTCGCTTGGTCCTTGAAAACTGAACAGTGATAGGAAGCCAGTGCGGGTTCCGGCAAAGGGCCGGAGCCGAGAATGATAAGTTTTAGTTAAAGAGCGAACAAACTCTAGTAAGGGTTTAAATCTTTTACGGAGA
>DUVO01000324.1 GCA_012841005.1 Bacillota bacterium
AATTATAATCGGGTTTTAAGCCTCTACGAGGCCGAGGTGGTTCCAGAGATTGAAGTCGAGGAGGCCGAAGGCCAGCTGAACCAGGCCACCGCTGCCCTGGAGGCCCTCGAGGCCCAGCAGGAGGCCACCGGGGCAAAGCTGGAGCGGCTCCAGACGCAGATTGCCCAATACCGTATCTATGCGCCCATTCCCGGGATTGTAATAAGGCTCGCGGCCGGGGAAAAGGACCTGGCCACGCCCCAGAAACCCTTGCTTACCATACAAAATAGTGGGGAGCGGCGGGTAGAGACCCGGATCTTGACCCGGGATGTTTCCCAGGTTTCCCCGGGGATGCCGGTCAATTTAACCTTCAAACAGGCCGCCGGTGACCTGAAATTTCCCGGTACAGTTGCGGAGATCGCCCCTTATGCCGAAGAAACCTTATCTTCCCTGGGGTTGGAAGAGGAACGGGTAAAGGTTACCATTGCCCCGGAAATACCGGCGGGGGTAAAGATTGACCCGGGCTACAAGCTGGATGTGGAGTTTATCACCGAGGTGATCCCCGCTGCCCTGGCGGTTCCCAAGACGGCCCTTTTCACCTATGAGGGGCAAGATGCCCTCTTTGTTGTGGAGGAGGACCGGGCCCAGGTCCGTCCGGTGACAACCGGGGCGGAGACCAGGCGGGAAGTGGTGATCACAGAGGGCCTCCAGGAGGGCGACCTGGTCATCCTGGACCCCCAGACAGAGGGCCTGGCGGAAGGGAAGAAGGTTTTCGTTTCAGTTCAAAAATAAGCACCCCTTCTTGCCAAGGAAGTACCCGGCGCAGAAGGGGTTGACGATAGTCGGGTGTTATTATCGGTGTACTTGAACACTTCTGGTATTAAAGGCGGCACTTCTGGCTTCGCTCTCTGTTCTCCTCGCGGAAGAAAGTTGCGCTCCGGTTCCTTGTCCAGCGGGGTCGTGAGCCCATGGGACCTCCATGTCCCGCACGGAGGCTCCGGACCTCCTGCTGTGGAGGGGTACTTCCGGCAACTAACTCTATGGGTATTCTATTACAGAAATCTTAGATGGCAAATAAATGCTGTCCAATCTGGTTTATTACCGTCCGGGTAAAGATCCACGGGGACGTGGACTTAACCGGATTATAGAAGTAGAGGGCACCACCGGTGGGGTCCCAGCCGGCCAGGGCGTCCTGGGCGGCCTTATAGGAATCGGCACTGGGGGTGACCTGCCAAAACCGGTTATTCATAACGGGTTCAAACTCCCACGGGGCAAAGAGGACGCCGCTGATGGTATTGGGAAACCTGGGGTCCCGGACCCGGTTTAATATGACGGCACCCACGGCCACCTTGCCGGTGTAGGGTTCGGCCTCTGCTTCGGCATGGATCATCCGGGCCAAAAGGTCAACCTCCTGGGGGGATGCCTGGACAGTATTAGTTGCAGCTGCCGTTGTCCGGGGGCTTGTCCCCGTGGGGATAACCAGTTGTTCCCCGGCATAGATTTCCGTGTCCCAGAACCCGTTGGCCTCCTGCAGGGCTGGGACAGTGGTGCCGTAGGCATTGGCTATAAGCCAGAGACTTTCTCCCCTTTGCACATTGTGGACCTTGCTGGTTCCGGTGGGGATATAGAGGGGTTCTCCCGGGTAAATGATATTGCTGTAGATTCCGTTGGCCTGCTGCAGGGCTTGGACCGTGGTGCCGAAGCGCTGGGCAATGAAAAAGAGGGAATCTCCCGGGCGGACATAATATGTACCAGCGGCTGCCGCCGGTAAGGCCAGGGCTAACACCAGGAGCATGGCAACCGGGACTGCAAAGGATATTTTTTTCCGTCGGCGCATGTCTACACTCTCCTTTCTAGCCTTGCAGGCATTTCTTTCCACCCCAACCAACAACCTGAAGGTGATAATTAAGTTTAACCTGATCAGGGCCATTTGTCAGGTGGTGAAACGAGGGCTAAAATTTAAAAATATGGGTTATGTGGACACTGGAGGAAAAAATTAGACTGTGAGGTAGGTATTTCATCCCTGGCGGAATATTTGGCCCCCATGGGAATACAAGCCATTATCAGGGTCCGGGGGAGGTAGGCGACAGAATAAAGCTGGGGCCTCG
>DUVO01000203.1 GCA_012841005.1 Bacillota bacterium
AGGTGGAATCGATGCTGGCCCCCAGGGCTTCAGCCAGGGCAACGGCGGCCGCCTGGGCCTCGGAACTGGTACTGGAGAGACCATATATAAGGGGGTGGCGGGCTCCGGCCAGGATCTCCACCGCCGCCGCCAGGGCGGTGGGAAAACTGGCCTCCTTTCCTTCCACCAGGGGCACCACCTCTTCCCGGGCATGGAGGAATTTATTCCGGGAGAGGGCACACCCCCCCTTCACGGCGATTATACTATTGGCTTCGATCTCAACTTCTATATCATCGCAGAGGGAACCGCAAAAGGTGCAGACCACATTCTTTACTTTAATCATCTTGGTACCTCCCCACCACCACAGGGATCCCCTTGAAACCGGGCATACCGCTCCCACCGGTGCCGGCACCGATCAGGCGGTTGGCCGCCAGGCCGTAGGGAATAAAGGCCACCTTTTCCGGTACCTCTCCCCGCCGACAGGAAAAGATCGCCTCGCCAAAGGAGGTTTTGACCTGCACCAGGTCCCCCTCCTTTACCCCCAACCGTTCCAGGACCGAGCTGTGCACCTCAATGGTACCCGTCTCCTCCCGGTAGAGGTCGGAATTCTTGCCCCGGCCCAGGCCAATTCCTTGTTTTATGGTTCTGCCGGTGATCAAAACAACTTCAATCTTCACTTGCCAACTCGCCTCCCGCCTCGGGGTATACCTGCCCCAAGATCCAGGCCTGTTTCTCCTTCAAGGCCAGCAGGGACTCCACCCGGGAATTGGCCCTGACCAAAAGGGTGCAGAGGGGGTTCCCCGCCAGGATTCTTTCCCCAGGATGGGGTATGTCCCTGACCCCGGCGGCAAACCAGCCCCTGGTATCCCCTGCCCGCAAGTCCCAGGGGGCATAGAGAATGGCCTTGGCCCAGTATCTATCCTGCCCTCCCCCTTCTTCCAGCAAGGTATGCTGCTCCGGCAGCCGACCCCGGCAGGCCAGGACATGGAGAGCGAAGAGATCCAGCCCGTAGGCCTCCCGCAAGAGCTCCATAGAAGCACAGTAACGGGGGTTGACCTCTAAAAAGAGGAGGTCATCCTTTGGCGTCACCAAAAAGTCGATTCCGTTGAGCCCCCGCAGGCCGCATTCCCTGGTTAAGAGTATTACCATCTCTTTGATTTTTTTCAAAAGAAAGGGGGGAATTCCGCCCTGCTTCCAGTGCTCCCGCCAGAGGGGGACGATGTTCCCGCAGTAGGCAAACCCCCTGGCGCCGAATTCACCCCACCCTATTAACTGTTCACTCATCCCCAGGATTACGGCCTCCCGGCCATTGGCCAGAAAGGAAACCGAGGCGGGTATACCATCCTGAAACTCCTGAAGCAGGTAGCCGGCCGGAAGCCGGTTCCCCGCCCGGGCCCAGGTAATCCCGATCCCGCCCCCTGAATCCCGGGGTTTGAGGAGCCATTGGCCCGGGGGCAGGGGCCCTTCCCAGGTATAATGGGTCCGGGGACACCCGATCCCCCTGCCGGTAAGAAACCGGTGCAGCCCTTCCCAGCACCGGGCTGCACCCAGGGCTTCTCCCCCATTACCCAATAGTTCCTTGCCGGCAGCCACTTCTTCCACCAGGGCCGGGGTATCTTCAACACCGGAAGTATAGGCGACGGCATCGTATTCGAAACTTCTGACAACCCGGAGCACCGCAGGGGCAGAAAAGTCCTCCATCCCGAAATCACGCAGGAGGGAATAGGCTTTTCCCCACTGGGCCAGGTCATAGTCGCCAAAATAATCGAGACACACCAACTGCCAGTCCCTGTGGCTGCTCAAGGCAATAGATTCGGCCAGTCCCCGGGTGCTGAACCCCAGCAGTAGTACCTTCACCCTCTTTTCCCCCTTGGGGCTAAAGCTCTTTGCCCAAAGCATAGACCTCCCGGGCATCCAAAACCAGGTCATTGGCGGTAAACAGGCGGGCCAGGGCAGCCTTGTGCAGTTTCATTTTCAAGCCGCCAATCCCCAGGGCACCAAAACAGAGCTTGCCCTTTCTCTCCTTGCCGTCATCATTGGGTTTTATCCCGGGGATCCCCCCGGGGGGGACGGCATTGATATCGGCCACCACCTGCAGTTGGGGGAGCTCCGCCCAAACCCCTTCCTCCAGGAGCACCGCCCCCGGTGGTCCCGCTGCCAGTACCAATTCCACTCCGGCCAATTGTTCCTGCACAGCCGCCTGGTCCCGGGGATCCAATTCATATGGTGTAACCTCGACGCCGTAGAGTTCCCGGAGGAGCCGGCAGGTGTTCTGACCCCGCTCCTTGTTCCGGGAGGTGATGCCCACCCGGGCCCCTTCCAGGGCCAGCAGCCCCGCCGCCCGCATCCCCACCGGCCCCGTCCCGGCCAGGACCATGGCCCTTTTTCCCCGGACCGGAAAGGCTCGATTCATCTTCAGCACCGCTGCGGCGGCAGTGGTGTTGCACCCGTTGGCATCCATCAGTACCGAGACCCGCACCGGCCCAAAAAAGGTCTCCTGTATTTTTTCCACTACCGCCTGGGCAGCCTCCACCCGGGAGCCGCCCACAAAGATGGCGGTATTTTTCAGCTTGTCTCCTCCCCGGGTAAACATGGCGCCGTAAACCAGATCCTGGACATTCTCAGGGGTAACGCCCCCGTAGGGGAGGATATGATCAACGCCGGCATCAAAGGCAACGACCCCATCAAAGACGCTGGCCATAGGGTCTGTGTCCAATTGCAAGAGGAGTTTTTTCATGCCTTAACCTCCCTTCCCATGTTGTCGGCACAGGCCATCAGCCCGGAAAAGAAAAAACCGGGCCCCGCAGTCCGGGACCGGGAGCCCGGTACTCCCTCAGACCCTAATCAGCCTTAGACTGGGGTTTAAACGGTGTCATGCCAGCTGCAGGCACCATGACGTTTCACAAAGGTGCAGACGGCACAGTCCTTGCAGACCCGGGCCGGTGAACCGGGTACCTCGGGATTGAGGGCAATGAGGTTGGTCATCAGGGTGGCCGTTACCGGCTCACTGGTCATGAGGCAGGGGAAGTCTGCCAGGCGCATCAAGGCGGAGAAGCGCACCGTAATGGCACAGGCCGGATAGGTGTAGCGCTGTGGATTGGCCAGGACTTCATTGTTATCGATGGGGCTGAGGTCAACTTCTACGCCCCTGACCTTGCCGCCATTACCAATGGGCTTGACTTCCAGGATCTTGGCCCCCCGGTGGAGCATATCCATGAAGTCTACATTGTGGAGCTCGGCGGCCCCGCCCCGGGCCGGGTACAGCTGGACATAGTTGGTGAACCGCTTGGTCAACAGATCAACTACCATGGGAACGGTAAAGCCGTCCTTTTCCAGGATATAGGCGGCACCGGCAGCGGTGGAACCTGTGGCGACACTCAGGACATCGTAGGGGCTCTCATAACCTTTCTCCAGACCCCGGAAGAGGGTATTTTCCAGAACACCCGTCTCCGCTTCCAGGATGGCCATGACCACGTCATCTTTGGTCATGTTGAACATGGACTGGGCGATATGGTGGGCAACATCACCGACACAGTAGGCAGGGACCGTCACTATGTTACCATAGTGGACACCGGCCTCCACCGCCTTGAGGACGACATCCTTCATCCGGTCCTTGTACTTGAGCATGTATTCTTTGACATCAAAGGACTCATGACCCCCGTCGGTCATCAGTTTGGTCTGGGCGGCAATGGGCTCTGCGTAGACCATCTGCAGCATTTCAATCTCATCCTTCACCGCCTCGGCTGCCGTCTTGCCGGCTTCCAGGGATGCGGTAAAGGCACCGCCAATTCCGTAGGAGGTATTCATCCCCCAGGATTTGCTGGAAAGGATGGCCTTCTTGTGAGCCCCGGGGATATCGATTTTCTTGAGGATCTCATTGACAACGGCAGGGACGGAACCCGGGCAGAAGGCAAAGTCAACAACACAGGTGGGACCATAGAAACCGCCGTAACGCCGGATGGCCTCCCTGCCAATTAGGGCTTCATTATCGGCAATGGCTGCAACGAAGGTGTCCATGGATTTTTTGAAAGCAGGGTCAGCTTCATAGAGGATTTCCAGGATGGCAGGTGTCTGGTAGTGTTCAACAAAGGGGTCATCCTCCGGCCGGACATAATCGGTAAGACCCTTGAGGATTTCGTAATGGGCATTGACCGACTGCACGTGCAGGTCAATAACTGCCGGACACTGATCCTCACCCACAGTCATGCCGTTCACGGCATCCACATAGGGCTGGGCGTCGCTGAGGCTGAATTTCTGCCCCCGCTTTTCCTTAATAACCTCGATATCGGCCTTTTGGGCTGCCAGGGCTTCCTTTATCATCTTTTCATAAAGTGCCTTAGACATCGCATTTCCCCCTTTCGTTTTTTCCCGCCAACCACCTACTCTATAATTCTTCCAAAGGCATCCCCCCTATTGACCAGATATCCCGTCTATCCCTATTACCTATTGCAATGTCTATGCCATTTCAGGAAAAATATGACTGCCCGCATAAAATCAGGAATTCTAACCACTAAATTCCCCGCCGGTGTTCCGCCATTGTACTACTTTGGAACACAGCCGCGGATTCTATTCTACTACTGTCCGTCGGACAGGAATGTTCAAGACTCTTCTGAATACTCTTCTGAATTGTTTCATTTTGGTTTATGTGCCATTATGGCGCACTTCGCCGCAGCTCTTCCAGGTCAATCCGGTAGAGGCGGATCTTCCGGTACAGGGTAGTGCGGCCCACTCCCAACCACCGGGCTGCCCGGGATATATTGCCCCTGCAGGAACGAAGGGCCTCCACTACTGCTGCCTGCTCAATATCGGCCAGGCTGTTAGTTTTGGCAGGGAGGGAAACTTCTCCACCCGCGGCGGATGCAGCCACAAAACCCGCCGGGAGGTGTTCCGGCAGGAGGATGTCATCCTCCAGCAAATGAACGGCCTGTTCAATAACATTTTGCAATTCCCGCACGTTTCCCGGCCAGGGATACCGGAGGAGGAGCCGTTCCACCGCCGGTACCATGACGATCTCCCGGCGTCCCAGCTGCCCGGCAAACCGCCGGAGAAAATGACGGGCCAGCAGCAGCACATCTTCCCCCCTCTCCCGCAGGGGCGGAATGGCCAGATTAATTACATTGAGGCGGTAATACAGATCAAGGCGAAAATGCCCCTCCTCTACCAACCGGGCAATATCCTTGTTAGTGGCGGCTATGATCCTGATTTGTACAGGTATGGCGGTGTGACCGCCGATGCGGATAACCTGTCTTTCCTGCAGGACACGGAGGAGGCTCACCTGGGTCTCCAGGGGGATGTCCCCGATCTCATCCAAAAACAGGGTCCCCCCATTGGCCAGTTCAAATTTGCCTGGACGCCCGCCCCTTTTGGCCCCGGTAAAGGCACCTTCCTCATAGCCAAAGAGTTCACTCTCCACCAGATCCCTGGGGAGGGCGGCGCAGTTCATGGCCACAAAGGGTCCATTACGGCGCGGGCTGGCATTGTGGATGGCCTGGGCAAACATTTCCTTGCCCGTGCCGCTCTCCCCCACCAGGAAAACGGTAGAATCGGTGCGGGCAACGCGGCGGGCCATGGTTATAATCTCGGTGAAGCCCGGGTCCTGACCGATTAAATCGGCAAAGGTAAAGCGGGCCTGGGCCCCTACCATCCTGTTCACCAACCGCTGCACCGATTTCATTTCCCGGCAGGTGAGGACAACACCAAAGGTTTTTCCTTGCTGGGAGCAGATGGGTCTGCTGGTGACGGTAATGCGGACCCGCCGCCCATTGATATCCACCGCCAGTTCCCGGTCATTGAATCCTTCCCGGCCGGTCTTGATTACCCGGAGGAGGGAAAAGGAGTCCCGGAAAACCTCCTCCACCGGTTTGCCGATACAATCCGGGGGCGAAAGGCCGAAGATGTTCCCCGCCACCGTATTCATCTGGCTGATCAAACCATTGTTATCGATGGCGATGAGGCCATCGGAAATGGACTGGACTACAGAATAAAGCTGGTCAGAAGCCCTTTCCAGGCCCAATTGGTTTTCCACCGCTGCCGCCGCAGCCACAACCATACCCAGGGTATGGGGATGGGCGGCGGGCAGGGGTGTGGCCACTCCCAAAACGGCAAGGAAATCCCCTTCAGGGCTGAAGATGGGAGCCGCACTGCAGGCGAGGGAATGGTGGACCTGCAGATAGTGCTCTGCACCCATCACCTGGAAACTTTCCTGTTCCCTCATCACCAAACCGATGGCATTGGTCCCCTGGGATTTTTCACCCCAATGGGTTCCCACCCGGAAAAGGGGAGCCTGGGCAAACAAAGCATTGGGATCTCCCTCGGCCATTACAATATAACCCCCGGCATCGGCCAGAAACACCAGGGAATTGGGAACTACATAGCGGCTGATTTTCTCCATGAAGGGTTGTCCAATTCTGGTAATGGGCTGAGCCCGGTGGCAGTGCTCCTGCAGCTCCTGCCCCTGGAGCCGTTTTAAAACCGGCCTTTGGTGGGGGCTAAGGCCGCGGCTGCGGCAGCGGCGCCAGGAGGCGGCAATGGGGGGCCTTACTTTCGCCGGGACCTCTTCCCCGGCAATATACTGCTCCCAGGCCCGTCTCACGACATCCCTTTTCATCGCCCCCTTATCCCTCCTCCGCCCAGGATAACCTTGCCCCCCGGTTCCGGGCGGCAAGACAGCTGACCCGGGCAGCGACCTGCTCCTCCTGCAAATAGTGCTTCAGTGACCCTTCAATTGCCCGGGCAGCTTCTTCCCCCTCCACCACCGCATAGAGGGAGGGCCCCCAGGAGCTCTGGCCCGCCCCGGCAGCACCGGAATTGAGGAGGAAGCGGACGATTCCCTCGGCAGCCGGGTGGCTGTAGAGACCCCCCTGAACCGGTGCAAACTGTTTGCCTATGGTCCACTGGATCTCCGACAGGGCCTGGCCGAAATCATCGATGTTTTCCTCCAGCAGGGCAGGTAAAAGCTGCATCACCAACAGGCGGCAGACCAGGCCTACATCCTCCGGGGGAATGGGGGGCATGGCCCGGAAGGCTTCCCTTTCCCTGCTGCCGCTGAAACCGCTGGAATTAACCGGGGTAACCAGGAGAAAATACCAGGAAGGGGGAAAGGGATGCTGGAAGATGATGGGCGGTACATAGCCCTCCACGTCAGGCCGGTCGAACTCCCGGGGAATACCACCGTCCACAACAAATCCCCCGCTGCGAAAGATCCCGATCCCGACACCCGACTGGTGGCCCCGGCCGGTAATCCGGGCTAGGTCATCCAGGGTCAGGTCCAGGTTGTAGAGCCGGGCCAGGGCCAGGGACACCGCCAGGGACAATTGGGTGCCCGAGCCCAGGCCAACATGGGGCGGAATTGCCTCCGTCACCTGCAGGCGGGCTCCGCCGGTAATCCCGGTCCGCTCCAAAAAGGTCCGGGCAATTGCTGTGACCCTCTCCTTTTCTAAACCTTCGACCACCAGCCGGGAAGTGGGTTCGGCCCTTAATACCGTTTTTGGCCCCTCCAGGGCAACCCCGATCCCCCCGTACAAACGGCCCAGGGAACCATTTAAATCCAGCTGCCCCAGGTGCAAGCGGGCCGGTGCTTCAATCTGCAGCATTCCGATCACCAACCTTTCTTAACCTTTCAACATACTCCTGGAGAAAATTCATGGCTTCCCTTTCCCGCCGGCCCCCTGTCCTGGTAACTATGGCCGCCAGTCGCTCCAGGTCGGACCTTATGGAAGCCGGGGAATTAAGGTGAAGACGGGTTGCCAGGATGGCTCCTTCCACCAGGGCGGCCCGGGCCCGGTTAAAACCCCCCATTCCTTCCCTGGCCATCTCCTTTACAATGCGGCAGGTAACGGCAGCCCGCTCCCCTTCTTCCCACAGTTCCTCAACTTCAACTTCCCAGTAACCCCAATTGTCCCGGAGGACAAGGCCGGGTATTTTATCTGCCGGAATAAGGGGAAGTTCCGGATCCCCCAGGGCCGTATAGACATAGAGGGCCCCGTCCCAGCTCATATTGACCACGGCAGCCCCGGTTGCCTTAAGATTGCAAAAGGTATGGGTAGTTTTAAAGGGATAGAGCCGGATCCGGCCCTCTCCCCCCGATAAAGGCACCACCCCCATGGGAGCCGGGTTGCATCTGCCCGCTGTATCCAAAGTGGTAACAATGGTCTCGATGATCACAGCAGCCCCCTCCTTCCTCTCCCCTCTCCTGGCCGAAGGTCTCTTCCTGTTGTGACAATTTCTGTTCAAAGAACACCGGTTTTCCCTTCCGGCTCGCAGCAGTTCAGTTCCTGCACGTCATCAGGCACTAAATAGCCAGCAGCCCCGGTATCCCCCCTCGTCTTCCCTACCCGCTATTTCCCTTAATATTGCCCACCTTTCATCTTTTCTAATTTGTCGCAAGAAGCAAAATTCCTCCTCAATTGTGTACTATTTTGCTACAGTTTCTGTCATAAACTTCCCAATTATTAAAACACCAGGTGCAAGACCTGGTGCAATTACTAATTAACGTATTTCTTCGCAAACGCCAGCTGTCTTCGCCCCGCAAAATCTTTCCCCCGAACCTATCAAACTCCCCCCTCCGCCAGAGCGCGCACCAGATCGGCCCTGGTTATCAGGCCCAGCAGCCTTCCCCTGGCGTCAACCACCGGAACCCGGTTAATTTTCTTTCGGTTCATTATCCGGGCCACCTCCAGGCCAGGGGTATCTTCCGTGACGGTAATTACCCTTGTGGCCATCAACCTTTCAGCAGGGGTATTCGCCAGCAATTCAAAACCCTTCCGGTACATCACGCCCCCGGTCCTTTCTTCATAAGGAGAAATCCACCCCGAAGAACTGAGCAAACGGACAGCCTGGGTTTTCCCGGCATACGCCACGATATCCGTCTCACTGATGATGCCAACCACCACGTTGTCCTCATCTACTACCGGAACGCCGCTAATATTTTTCTCTGCCATAAGTGTGACAACTTCCTCCAGCTTTGTTTCCGGCCTTACAGTGATGACAGGAGCAGTCATAATCTCCTTGGCTACAAATTCCATTATCCATCCTCCCTTAGCTGTAGTCCTAATATGGGAAATATTCCATAAAATGCGCTAAAAACCTTCCTAGAAGGAAAAATAGTGTTTAAATTGTTTCGTGTTGGATACGAAATAGCATAGAAGTTATTAGTTACCAGGTTCCTCCTATGGTCGATAATAACCTATCGAAGAGCTAGTTTGTCAAGTAGGCAAAATAAGTTCAGATTCCTCTATGGTCGATAAGAACGAAAGCACGTTAGCAATAAGGTTAATGCAGCTCTGAAGTTCAGATTCCTCTATTCTTGTTGCATAATGGATTTACCGGGAATTGCAGAGTCGAATTC
>DUVO01000138.1 GCA_012841005.1 Bacillota bacterium
CAGATACCATGTTTGATCTGGCCGGTCAAGCCCGGGAGGAGATATCCCCCGATCTTCCCGACTACATAATGAACAAGCCCAGCTTAAGAATAGCGCTTAGAAAAGCTCGTCAGAAAGGCGCGAAGGATGACTTTTGGAAAGAAGTAATTAAAAAACTAGATGAACAGTAAAGGGGGGATTGCGCGGGCGGCTATGAAAGCAATAATACGGCTTGCAGTGCAGCTAAAAGGGTTTGCAGGCTATATTTTTTTCTCACGCTGTTAGCTAGTTAGCTCACCTGACGAGCCAGGGGAAAGGGGGTGTGGTGTATTTCCGAAAAAATTAAATGCCCGCAATGTGGGCGCAGGTTATTTGACTTAAAGTCAAGGGCCGATTTTGAGGTGGATGTAAAATGCCCGCGTTGCAAAAGGCTTATTGCGGTAACGAAAAGCAAGCGGATCATAGCTAAAGCGAAGTAGCAGTACCGAGCAGCGGCGCCCTATATAGAGCGACCAAATGGCCGGACAGCGGCTGATTAATTTCAGCAGTTGTCCGGTTTTTTATTTCATTTTTTAAACATGAATTAAACCTGCATATTTAACCTTTACCCTTTGGTTACAGAGCAGATGGAAGGGGGTGAGAAAGCGATGGGCCCAAATGAAAGGCGGATGGAAATCATAGAAGCCTTATGCCGCAGACGGCAAGATACTATGGCTAATCTGGCCGCTGAATTTGGAGTCTGTGTCAGGACAATAAAAAACGACATCGACATTCTGTCGCTTTCTTACCCCATAGAAACCATTCGGGGTCGCTATGGCGGGGGAGTCCGGGTAACAGATGGTTATTACTTACACAAGAAATACCTAAAGCCTGAGCAACAGGAACTTTTGAAGCGGTTGGGATCTAACCTGTCCGGCAGCGACCTGCTGGTTATAAACAGCATTATAAAAGATTTTGCTCTGAGTAGTTAAGGGAAGGAAGGCGGAATTATGGGTGAGCTGCATTTTGTATTGGCGGAGGAATTAGAAAGGCTTGCGGCAGGATATCGGGCCTTGGCGGGGGGCGAGATAAATCTGGATAAGGTTACCATCCAGGATATTAGCATTGTCCTCACTGGAAAAATGCAAAAAGGCAAAGTGTCCGAAATTAAGGGGCTCCTTAAAAAGTATGGGGCTGAGAAGTTGGTGGACTTGGACCCGGGAACCTACAGCGGCTTCTACCGAGAAGCCAAAAAACTATAAAGGGGGGAAAAAGATGACGGCTGAGATTGTTTTAAATATCGTTAAAGACCTCCGAAAATTGGCGGCCAGTATAGAAAAACTCGCGAAAGAAAAATCTACTCAGCCCAATGGCAGAAAGGATGCTGAGCGGGAGATCACCCTGGAGACAGTCCGGGCCAAGCTCGCCGCCCTTATGCAAAACGGCAAACAAGCTGAGGTCAAAGCGCTCCTGCAAAAACATGGCGGGGAAAGGCTCTCGGATATTCCGGAAGAAAACTATCCTGCGCTCCTCTCAGATGCGGAGGGAGTGTAAATGACAAAGCATGCATTGCTCAGTGCTTCCGGCTCTGAGAGATGGCTTAACTGCCCCCCATCTGCAAAACTGGAAGCGCGAGTAGAAGAAAAATCCAGCGAATACGCTAGGGAGGGCACCTTCGCCCATGTCTTGGCAGAGCTTAAACTGGCCTGCTACTTAGAAAACACTACAACCCTTGAATATAACCGGAGGCTTAAAAAACTCAAGCAGGATAGGTTTTACAGCCGGGAGCTGGAGGACGATGTGCAAATCTATGTGGATCTGGCCCTGGAAAAAATCAATGGAGCAAAGGCTCGCACCAAAGACGCAGTAGTGCTGCTAGAAGCCAAGCTGGATTACAGCCCTTGGGTGCGGGAGGGTTTTGGCACCGGCGACTTAGTACTGGTGACCGATGATGTGCTGGAAGTGGTAGATCTTAAATTCGGCAGAGGGGTGCAGGTTTCGGCGGTAGATAACAGTCAAATGCGTCTTTATGCCCTGGGAGCAATCAATCAGTTTTCCGTTCTCTACAGCATCAATACTGTAAAAATGACCATCCATCAGCCCCGGCTAGATAATATCAGCACCGCTGAAATGCCTGTCAAAGACCTTCTTCACTGGGGCGAACATGTGGCAAAGCCCATAGCAGACCTGGCCTTTCAAGGTAAGGGGGAGTTTAAGCCCGGAGTGCATTGCCGGTTTTGCAAGGTGCGCTTCACTTGCCGGGCCAGGGCCGAGGAACATCTGCAGCTAGCCCGGCACGACTTTAAAAAACCACCCCTTTTAGCAGAGGAGGAGATTATTGAAATCCTGGCCATATCCGAGGCCCTTCAAAGCTGGGTCAGCGATGTCCAGGCTTACGCCTTAGACCAGGCTGTAAATCACAATAAGGAATGGCCGGGATACAAACTGATCGAGGGCCGAAGCTACCGCAGATATGAAATGAGGCCCAAGCGGCGGAGGTCTTAATGGCGGCGGGCTTTGGCGAAGAGAAGATCTATACCAAAAAACTTCTGGGTATTACGGCTATGGAGCGACTAGTGGGGAAAGGCCAGTTTGATGAACTGCTTGGGCCCTATATCATAAAGCCCCCGGGGAAACCGAGGCTGGTCGGTGTGGATGATAAGCGGCCGGAAATTAAGAGTACGGCGGAGATTGATTTTAAGGAGGAAATGTAGATGTCAACAAAAGTGATAACCGGTAAGGTGAGATTTTCATACGTAAATGTGTGGGAGCCCAAAAGTGTCAACGGAAGTGATCCTAAATATTCCGTGAGCCTCATTATCCCCAAAGGTGATGCCAAGACGCTTGAGAAAATCAAAAAAGCTATTGATGCGGCTAAAAAGGAAGGGTCGCCCAAGTTCGGCGGTAAAGCACCGGCCAACCTGAAAATCCCTTTGCGGGATGGGGACAGCGACAGGCCCGATGACGAGGCTTACGCCGACTCCTATTTCATCAATGCTAACAGCTTCATTAAACCCGGCATTGTGGATAAAGACGTGCAGCCTATTTTAAACCAGAGCGAATTTTACAGCGGTTGCTTTGGCCGGGCCAGCATTGTCTTTTTCGCCTATAACGTCAATGGCAATAAAGGTATAGCGGCG
>DUVO01000110.1 GCA_012841005.1 Bacillota bacterium
AACTTTTCCCGGCGTCTGGGTTAAGCATTTTTCTCTCCACGGCAGAATAATAATTAAGGATGAATCGGAAGAGGGAGTCATGAAAACCAGTACTGGGGGGAGAAACTTGACCTTGCCTTATTGGCATAACCTGACGAGAGATGAGGTTTTAGGTTATTGGCAGTCGGATCCGGAACAGGGTTTATCCCCGGTGGTTGTAAAGAGAAGGCTTAAGCAGTTCGGATACAACCACTTGCGAGAGGGAAAGAGAGTTTCGGCATATGCCATTTTCCTATCCCAGTTCCAGGATTTTATGGTTGTGGTGTTGTTGGTAGCGGTACTTCTTTCCGGACTCCTCGGCCAGTGGGATGATGCCTTTACTATTTTGGCCATTGTAGTTATCAATGCTTTCCTGGGGTTTATCCAGGAATACAGGGCCGAACGGTCCCTGGAAGCATTGAAACAGCTGGGGGCACCCCAGGCAAGGTGCCGGCGGATGGGGGAAGTAAGGGGTTTACCCGCTTCAGAATTAGTCCCGGGAGATATTATTGAACTTGAGCCTGGTGACCGGGTGCCGGCCGATGGGAGATTGCTCTTTGTCAACAACCTGGAATGCGATGAGGCCCCTTTGACCGGTGAGTCTTTGCCCACAGGTAAAATTAGTGAGCCTTTAACGGGTCGGGATCTGCAACCGGGGGACCAGCGGAATATGGTTTTTGCCGGAACGTCAGTGACGAGGGGAAAGGGTTTGGCCATTGTCGTTGCAACGGGTATGAATACACAAATAGGCCGGATAGCCGGCATGTTGGAAAGGGTCAAGGATGAGGCCACTCCTCTCCAACAGCGTCTGGCCCATCTGGGTCAATGGCTGGTAGCCGTCTGCCTGTTCCTTTGTTTGCTTGTGGTTCTCCTGGGAATCTGGCGGGGTGAACCGGTTATTAATATGATCATGGCCGGTATCAGTCTTGCCGTGGCTGCCATACCGGAAGGATTGCCGGCTATTGTTACTGTGGCCCTGGCCCTGGGGGTCCAGCGCATGATCCGGCGTCGGGCGGTGGTGCGCAAACTTCCGGCGGTGGAAACCCTGGGTTGCGCCACCGTTGTTTGCTCGGATAAAACCGGGACCTTGACTAAAAACGAAATGACAGTACAAGAAATATATGTTAACGCCGGCAGAATAATGGTGACCGGTAAGGGGTATGACCTGGGGGGGGAGTTCAGAAAGGGAAATAAAAGGGTGGGGCCGGATGACGAACACCTGCGGCAGGCTTTAACAATAGCCGCCCTCTGCAACAATAGTCGCTTGGACCGGCGAAAACCGAATAAGGGTCTTTCAAACCCTCTTTCCCCAGGTGGGATCCTTGGGGATCCGACAGAAGGGGCTTTGCTGGTAGCGGCGGCCAAAGCCGGTATTTGGCCGGAGGAATTGCAGAGGAAGTATCCCCGGGTATATGAAATACCCTTTGAAGCGGAACGGAAACGGATGACCACCGTCCATGGCTGTCCCGGGGGAGGGGGGTATCTGGTATGTACCAAGGGGGCTCCCGATGTTGTTCTGGAGCTGGCTACGAAAATATACGAAAGGGGTGTGGTGCAAACCCTTACCAGTGAAAGGAAGAAAGAACTCCAGGGGATAATTGCCGATATGGCCGGAAGGGCTCTGCGGGTCCTGGCCGTTGCCGGCCGTTTGCTTCCGGAATTTTCCGGGAATGAAGGGGAGGATGTCCTGGAGCGGGAGCTGGTTCTGGTTGGTTTGTTCGGAATGATAGACCCGCCGCGGGCAGAGGTTCCGGCGGCGATAGAGCGTTGTCACCGGGCTGGAATAAGGGTTGTTATGGTAACC
>DUVO01000177.1 GCA_012841005.1 Bacillota bacterium
CCGCTGGCTTCCTTCAGATTCTGCGTCGCCGCAGACACCCTTGCCTTAAGCTAACGGCTACTGCTACCTTCACCGCTCGGGACTTTCACCCTAGAGACAGCGCCCATGCCGGGCGCACCAAAAAAAGCATAAACCCTTGGTTTATGCTTTTCCTTCCTTTACGCCTGTTTTCCCAGTACTGTTAATAGCCTGCTTACGTGAGAGGTTGATTCTACCCTGTCGGTCTATCTCGGTTACTTTTACCAGGATCTCGTCACCTACTCGGACAACATCTTCAACCCTCTTCACCCGATTTGGCGACAGTTGGGAGATATGCACCAACCCCTCTTTACCAGGTAAAAATTCTACAAAGGCACCAAAATTCATCAATCTTGTTACCCTGCCGGTATAAATACCGCCAATTTCAACATCACGGGTCAGATCCTGGACCATTTTCAGTGCCTTTTTCCCCGCTTCTTCATCTACAGAAGCAATAAATATTTTACCGTCGTCTTCAATATCTATTTTAACTCCTGTTTCCTCAGTGATCTTACGCACTGTTTTTCCGCCTGGTCCGATAACATCTCTAATCTTATCGGGATCTATTTCAATTATAATGATCCGCGGTGCATAGGGAGATAGATTGGGACGGGGTTTACGTATGGTAGCCAACATTTTTCCCAGGATGAACAGCCTTGCCTCCCTGGCCTGTTCCAATGCTTCAGCCAACACCTGTGATGTTAAACTGGTCGCCTTGATGTCCATCTGCAATGCTGTGATGCCGCTACTGGTGCCGGCCACCTTAAAGTCCATATCTCCCAGGAAGTCTTCCATGCCCTGTATATCGGTCAGGATCTTATATTGGTCCCCTTCGCTGACCAATCCCATTGCGATACCTGCCACCGGGGCCTTTATGGGGACTCCTCCGTCCATAAGGGCAAGGGTACTCCCACAAACGCTGGCCATAGAAGAAGAGCCATTGGACTCAAGGACTTCAGACACCAACCTGATGGTGTAAGGAAACTCGGTCTCATCGGGGATCACTCCCTCCAGAGCCCGTTCCGCAAGGGCCCCATGGCCTATTTCGCGCCGCCCCGGTCCCCGCATCGGCCTCGCTTCCCCCACACTATAGGGCGGGAAATTATAATGGTGCATAAACCGCTTTGATTCCTCATTACCAAGACCGTCAAGGATTTGTTCATCACTAACAGCTCCCAGGGTAAGGGCCGTTAGAACCTGGGTCTGCCCCCGGGTAAAGAGGCCGCTGCCATGAACCCTGGGAAGTACTCCTACCTCGCAACTGACCGGTCTTATATCCCTTAAGCTGCGACCATCAGGACGTATTTCTTCTTCTAAAATTAGTTGTCTAACCCTTGCCCTGACAATAGTGTCGAGGATATCCTTTATTTCCCTTTCCTGCTCCGGGTATTCCTCCAGAAAGTGCTCCAGGACCTCTTGTTTAACGGCGGCGATTTTTTCTTCCCGGGCCAGTTTTTCTTCCGTTCTAATGGCAGCTGTCAGGTTATCCAGGGCATACAACCGAACAGCTTCTTCCAATTCAGGATCTGGAAGGTATAACGGTACTTCCTGTTTTTCTTTCCCTACTTCGGCTACAATTTTCTCCTGGAAAGCTACCAGTTCGATTATTTTTTTGTGGCCGAAGTCAATAGCTTCTAGAATCTGCTGTTCTGATACTTCCTTCGCACCTGCCTCCACCATTAATACATTATCCCTGGTCCCCGCCACCACCAGATGCAACAGGCTCTTTTCGGCCTGTTCCAAAGTAGGATTAATGATATACTCCCCATCAACCAGACC
>DUVO01000228.1 GCA_012841005.1 Bacillota bacterium
AGCTGGCGGAGACACCGAGGGGGGTGCTGAAAATCCCTTCGGTGGTAAGATACATCTGGGATATTACCCGGCTCAGCGAGTAGCCTTTATGCCCCATAATCCCCGGAATCCACGGGCCTATAAAGTTATAAAGCAGTAAAAAGCCGGCGATAATCACCAGCACCCAGCCTGTGGCGCGGCGCGAGGCTTCCAGGATCAAAAGGACCATGATTATACCAAAAACGATATCCGCTGTAGTTGGGATTCCCAGGCGCAGCACGATCGCCTGGTAATTAAAAATAATATATGCACCTGATGCCAGTGCCAAAAGAATTAATAACCAGTCAAAAACTGTGGCCTTTTCCCTTTCACCTTTTTTACGCGCCGGATAAATTAAAAATACCAGAATGAGAATCAAGACGATGTGAATATCGCGCTGGATCCAGGCTGTTAACATCGATACCCCGGCGGTATAAAGCTGAAAGGTGGTCAGTGCCAGCGCAACTATCAGAATTACCTGCGGCGTAATATTTTTTTTAGATTTATTTAGGTTCATGTTTCCTCCTCCTGCAACATTAGTAAAAAAGGAAATACTTTCTTTATCCGGATATGAACCAGAGTCTGAGCAGGCACATAATCGTGCAGGCGGATATTTTTCCCGCGGTAAAGCAATGTATGTTCTGCAATTGTCCCTACCCGTAGAGGGACAGTCCCAACCTGACGCTGCATAGCCTTAATAATCGTCCAGCCGTTTTCTTCGGTAAGAATTCCTTCGCCCATATATCCCAACCCTGCACCCCAGGATAGAAAGCGGGTCCCGGTAAGCACCAACTGCATGTCTTTGCATGTGTAGGTTTCATATACCGGCAATAAATCTACCGAATGAATGTAGCGCAACTGAAAATGCTCGTCACGGCCGAGAGGCGCAGCCCAGACTATTTTTCCCGTTTTAGGTATTTCCAACACCAAACAGGAAATCCGAAGCTCTACAAAAAATAGGAAGCCGGCTATGGCCAGGAGAATGACCATAGCCAGTAAAAAAAATTTTCTGTGATGTGTCAGCAACATCCTATTCCATCTCGGGTGGTATTAATTTATCCGGTATTTCCAGCCCGATTTCTTTGAAATAACGGATTGCGCCGGGGTGAAGAGGAGCAATAGCGTAATCGATTGTATTTTCCGGCGTTGTCCAGGAGGCTCCTACATAAACCTGCTCCAATTCATCCTTATGATCAAAAAGAGCCTTGACTATTTCATAAGCCTGCTCTTCCGGCATATCTTTTCCGACAACCACGCTGTTCCAGACAGAGGGAGCTATAAGTTCTTCTTCAACCCCCTGATAGGTGCCCGCGTCCAGCTTCATGGTCAGGTAATAAGGATACTTTTCCTGGACTGCTGCCAGTTGCTCATCTGTAAAATTGATAATTCTGATATCGTGTGTGGTAGCCAGGTCCATGATGGAAGCGGTTGGTGGCCCCACTGACCAGATCCCCGCGTCGATAACCCTATCCCGCAGCCCTTCCGTATTTTCGGTAAATGAGAGGCGGAAAACATCGAACTTGTCGTAAGTAAGCCCGAGAGCTTCAAGAACCTGTTGCGACATGGTTTCCGTTCCGCTGCCGGGTGCACCTACGGATATTTTTGTGCCCTCTAGATCCTCTATGGATTGTATCGCACTTCCCTCGTGAACCACTATGTGGAAAAAGTGAGGGTACATTTCCACTAAAGTCCTTAACTCTATTTCGTGATCAAAAGCCCCCTCACCGTGCAGGGCATGATAGACCACATCGTCCATTACCAAAGCCAGATGCGATTCATTGCTTTCAATTAAGCGCGAATTCTCCACTGAAGCCCCTGTTACTTCCGCGCTGGCATCCAAATTGGAAACGTATTTGTTTATGATACTGGCCATAGCACCACCGTAAGGATAGTAAGTTCCGCCGGTACCCCCCGTGGCGATGGATATACGTTGTTTGCTTGGTGCGCAACTGGTTATAAGTAAACAAAGCAGGGCAAAAATCGCTACAACGGTCAATATTTTTTTCGATAAAGAGCGATACCCGGATATTCGCTTATACATATTAATAGCAACCTCCTCCTTATAACTTTTCCTTTTTTCCCCTTTAGCTGTTCCCCCTGAAAGCAAATTGAACAACAAGTTAAAATTTTAAGACATTTTAAGGTTTTTTTATTCCAATCAGCATCAGTAATCAGAGAACCAGTCGATTGGAAATGTCGCAACCCACCTCCTTTAACATATCCAGGTATCCCATCAGACGTTCTTCCCCCAACCTGATAAAAGGACCAAGAATGTTGATAGAGGCCACGACCCTGGTTCCCCGGTCGCTGACGGGGACGGAAAGGCTGGAAACACCTTCAATACGTTCACCGAAGCTCGTTGCCCAGCCCCTTCCCCGGATGACTTCTAATTCCCTCAAAAATTTTTGCTTATTGGTAATGGTCCTTTTGGTCAGAGCTGCCAGTTCGATTTGATTGAGAACTTCTTCTAATTCAGCAGGATGTAAATATGCAAGCAATAATTTACCTGGAGAACCTGCATGCAAGGGTACAGTGACGCCAATTCCCACTGTATATTTCAAAGGATGAGGGCTGGGTAATTCGGCTATACAAAGACGCTCAAAACCCTTTCTGATGTATAATGTAATCGTTTCGCCAGTATGCTCCCAAAGTTTTTCCATATAGGGATGAGCA
>DUVO01000067.1 GCA_012841005.1 Bacillota bacterium
AGGGGGGGCGGGGATTTCCGCAGGGAACAGACTCCCGCCCAGATTGCTGCTGTGGCCGAGAGTTTAAACAATATTGAAATGCAGCTGGATACCTACCGGGAAAACCTGGAGGAGATGGTCAGCTCCCTGGAAGAGCGCCAAGCCTACCTGGAGGCCAAGCCTTCCATCTGGCCGGCCCGGGGGCGCATAACATCCCGGTACGGATACCGGCGTTCTCCCTTCAGCGGGAAGCGGGAATTTCACCAGGGGGTGGACGTGGCTGCACCCCGTGGCACACCGGTTGTGGCCACAGGCGCCGGTGTTGTGACCTTTGCCGGCTGGCGTTCAGGCTACGGCCGGACAGTGATGATTAATCATGGATACGGCTATAAAACCTTTTACGCCCATAACGACAGCATCAAGGTTAAAGTAGGTCAGCAGGTTAGTAAGGGTCAGGTGATTGCCTATATGGGAAGTACGGGAAGAAGTACCGGCTCCCATGTCCACTACGAAGTGCACGTCAATGGCAAACCCACCAACCCGGCAAATTATATGTAGCAATCAGCAGCATAGAAGTAGGAGGAGGGATCCTGTCGCCAGCCTGGACAGCGTCAGTGAAATTGATTTAGGACGCCTGCTTAAAATATGATGCCGCCAGGGGTGAGGGAAATGTTCAAGAAAAAAGAACAGCAGAGGGCTAATTTTGAAGAAGTAGATACGATTATCGGGAGCGGGAGTGAGTTTCAGGGAACCATTGTAGTTCAGGGAACCCTGAGGGTTGACGGCCGGGTGAGTGGTGACATACACGTACAGGGAGACCTCATCGTGGGCGAGAAAGGGCAGGTCAATGCCAATATCAAGGCCAGGCATGTCACCATAGCAGGCGAGCTCAGGGGGGATCTGGAGTTGGAAGGGACCCTGGAGCTTACCTCGTCGGGACAGCTCTTCGGGGATATTGCCGTTGCCAACCTTATCGTTGGTGAAGGTGCAAGCTTCCAGGGTAATTGCAAAATGCAAGCCACCGGAAGTAAGGGGCAGAAAAAGAGACAACTGCGGCCCGGGGAAGAAAAGACAAACGAAGCCTAATACCAGATGCGACAAGAGGTGGGAAAGGGCATAATTCCTTCCGGTTAGCACCAATAGCCTGGCAGCAAAGGGTAACCCCATGGTACAGCATGGGGTTTTCTTATGGGGGTGGAAGTGAATGGGGATAAAGTTTATTATAAACCCGGTGGCCGGCCGGGGTAAGGGACGACGGGTTTGGGATTCAGTGCGAAAAATGCTGGACCAGGAGGGATATCCCTATACGGCAGCCTTTAGCACCCGGCCCGGAGAAGCGCCAATTCTGGCCCGCCGGGCCGCTCTCGAAGGGTGCCGGGTGGTGGTCGCCCTGGGCGGCGACGGCACTGCCCATGAGGTTGCAAATGGCATTATGGGGTCGGGGGCAGCCCTGGGGATTGTCCCGGCCGGGACCGGCAGTGATTATATCCGCAGTTTGCCGATACCTAAAGATCCCCTGGATGCCGCCCGGGCCATTTATACCGGTCGCCGGCTCACTGTGGATGTGGGATTGGTAAATAACCGGTATTTTCTCGGGGTGACAGGCATTGGAATGGACGCAGAGGTGTGCCGGCGGGTGAATGAAGATATTACCTGGCTGCGGGGCAAAGCGGCCTATATTGCCGGGGTGTTGGCGACCCTGGTTACTTACTGCCCCCGGCCGGTCCGCATCGTCATGGACCGGCACACGGTCGAAGAAGAGGTAATGCTTGTGGCGGTGGCCAATGCCAGATTTTTCGGCGGCGGCATGGAGATTGCCCCCCAGGCCGACTTGCAGGACGGGTTGCTTGATATCTGTGTGGTGAAGGCCCAGCCCAAACCGGAACTGCTGCGGGTTTTTCCCCGGATCTTTACCGGGTCCCATACCGGCCACCCGGCCTTCCACACCTACCGGACCCGCAGGGTGCTAATCACCGGGCCAAATCCCTGCCATATCCAGGCAGAAGGGGAGATTATCGGCCGGCTGCCCCTGGAGGCCAGGGTTCTGCCCGGGGCCCTGCCCGTGATGGTTCGGTAGTCATAATGATTGCTGGGCGGGGGAAGATAGTGGTGGAGAAGGGAAGGAGGGAAACCATGCTTTTTTCCGACCGGTATGAGGCAGGGAGAAGACTGGCGGAGAAACTTTCCCATTACCAGGGGCAAAACCCCCTGATCCTGGCCGTACCCAGGGGGGGTATCCCGGTAGCCCGGGAAATCCTGCGGGTAACGGGGGGAAGGCTGGATCTGGTGATTCCCCGGAAACTTTCTGCCCCCCAAAATCCGGAATTGGCCCTGGGAGCCGTGGCTCCCGATGGGACGGTGGTCCTTGAGGAAAGGATCGTAACTAAACTGGGGGTTTCCCAAGAATATATAAGGGAAGAGGTCGCCCGACAGCTGGCCGAAATCCAACGCCGCTTACAGCGGTTCCGGGGCGGGCGGCCCTTCCCCTCCCTGGACGGGGAAATTGTGATAGTGGTAGATGACGGGGTGGCAACGGGAGCCACCCTGCGGGCGGCCCTGAGAATGGTCAGGGGGAAAGGGGCCCGGTCCCTGGTCTTAGCTGTCCCCGTTGGACCGCCGGAGACCATTGCCGCTTTGGGGAGGGAAGTGGATGAACTGGTCTGCCTGGCCACACCGGAGAATTTCTATGCGGTGGGGCAGTTCTACCGGGATTTTACCCAGACCAGTGACAGGGAGGTAGAGGCTCTTTTGCAGCAGGTGTGGGACACGAAAGAGTAGCCCACTGCCTGTATCCAGTCCTCGCTGGGAAACACCGGTTACCCGCCTAACTAATGAAAAAAGATACTGGCGACAAGAATAAAGGGAAGCACCGGTGTACATAGTAAGCTAGAAGATACTATTCCAGGAGGTGGGAAGGGCATGGGAAGGCGAGTTGCGGTGGAAGAACAGCTGACCCCGGTCAAGGAATACCTGCAGGCCAGGGGGTACCAGGTTGTAGAACTGCGGCCCCATGTCGAGGCCGATGCCGTTGTGGTGAGCGGGCAGAATGAAAACATGCTGGGGGGGCATACCATCGCCACCACCGGTCCGGTTATTAACGCCGAAGGAATGACCCCCGAAGAGGTATACCGGCAGCTGGAAGGGCGGCCAAGGGCCCCGGCGGAATAAAAGGATCAGGAAGGGGACTCCTTCCCCGGGAAGGCGGTCCCCTTTCCGGCACCTGTTGCTGTCATGGATAAAAAAAAAAATCTCGGGGAGGCCGGGCAATTGGGGCAGGGCCTACCAACAGGTTAGGCACTTAATCTGGTGACGATACGGCATGGAGGAGATGTAATCCTTGTGGGCTTGCTACCGGTTGGTCTCCCATTCCTATTCTTCTCCCGTAGCCTCTTCTTTACCCGATTGTACCCGCAGAACCGCCCACTGGATGGCGGAGGCAATGGTCATTGCCATTTTATGGACAAGACCCAGGCGGGTATTCTGCAAAACAAAGTATTCCATAAATCCCCCCACATTAACTGTGCCCGTGATATATAATTCACCTACAGGGGGAAGTTCCTTATTGACACCGGCTCCGGGGCGCAGAGCCCCCCGGGAGACGGTGATGGTGCCGACATTCTCCGCCCGTCCCAGGCAGGCATCAAGGGCCAGGACCAGGGGAGTGGAATAATCTTCTTCTATCTCGCGGATTGTAGACGCCAGATTGGCCGCATGAACGGGCTTTTCCAGGGTTCCCCGCACAACTGTACCCGGCAGGTTCAACTCCTGCAGGCGGGTTCCCGTTAAGGGTCCCAGGGCATCGCCGGTGGAGCGGTCAGTGCCGATACAGAGTACCAGGAGGGGCCTGCCGTTGACCAGCAGCTCCTGGAAATGCCGGCCAAGGAGTGCTGATAATTTGGGGATTACCAGGGAATCGTGGCAGCTGATTCGATAATTGCGCCGCCAATCATCTTTCCTGGTCATCACCTGGGAAAAAAGTGGCGGCATGGTCAACCCTCCTGCACGGTGCCGGCTTTTCCCCGGGCGGCTCGCTGCCGGTAACAGTTATAGCAGAGAAGCCCTTCCCCGTCGGCAAGATTGAGGTCAAAGATTCTCGTCCCACAAAGGGGGCAAGTTGTTTCCTGTAGACCGGGCATCCTTCATACCTCCATCGCAGGTCTTTTGGTAGTAGTTTACCCAGATCAATAGAAGTTTATGGCATCTGTGGCAACACTATGCATGGTGGCGGTAAATTATTATGACTGTGGGGAAATAGTCAAAAAAAAGTATGGATTAAGAAGGATATAATCCTTTCCCGGCGAACTAATTAAAGGAAAGATTGCGAAAAAATCAATAATCTTACGACCTGGATGATACCTGCGGGAGAGATCCATTTTATGGGCGCCGAAGGAGTAAGGAGGCCGGATGCTGCCCCGGCAGCTGAAACTCTCAGGCAAAAGTACCGTAGGTGGACGGGCCTCTGGAGAGACCCGCATCAGCAAATGTCGGGCGCCGAAGGGGTAATTTGGCAGACGCATTTGCCGAAATAATCTCGCAGGCACAAGGGACAGAGTGCTAATAGGTGTAGCAAACAGCTACCCTGTTTACCGGCTGTCCTTTTTTGCTGGCTGGAAAAGGTGTTAGCGGGGGGAGAAGGAACGGATGGAATATTTTCTGGTGACCAACAATCCGGAAGTGGAGAAAAAGTACCCCCATCTTGTAGCCTATTCCCTGGAGGGGCCGGTAATAAGGGTCTTTCTGGAAGTGCGGGATCTTATTCACAAGGGGCACCGCCTCTTGACCCACCCCTTAAGTGGAAGCCTAAAACCAGGGTGTATTCCTTACAAGACCGTTTTCCTGGGCCCAAAAGGGGAGGGGCTCGCCTTTGATTCCCTCCAGTATATTGAGAACAGTATTGCCGTCTACTACAAGACAGTACCTCCCACTCCCATCCAATGGACAGGACCACTGCTGGCCGATTATGCGGCCATCGATTTATCCCATGTCGAAGCAGCCATGGATAGTTTGGGCTTCTGAACAAACTTCTTTCGCAGTCGTGAACCGTACCAAAACAACCGGCGGCTCAAATTTTTCCGCGTTAAAAGGGGTGAAAAGGTCGCCGGTATAAATACCGAACCGGGACAGAAACTAACTCTATTCAATGGGTCGGGATTTCGCAGAGCCCACCGGGCAGCCGGACAGGAGAATTTGCTTTTATCTGCCCATTCCCTGGCATTTTTAGGAGGGCGACAAATCACAGGAGGTGACTGGTATGAACGTCTATGATGTAATCATTATCGGAGGAGGGCC
>DUVO01000111.1 GCA_012841005.1 Bacillota bacterium
AGGCAGGCAAAATAAGGGACTCTAACTTCTGCTTTATCCGGGTTTTCTTTTTTCCCTTTTCCCGGCGGATGACATGGCTGGTGGCAGGTCTTCTCCGGCGGGAAAGGGGTCCCTGGCAGGAAACCCTCTTTGGGTAAGGTGAGAAAAGTCCCCCAAAGGGGAATAGGAATGGAAGATAAATTGGTGTTACCGGCCTATGCCAAGATAAATTTGGCCCTGGATGTTTTGGGACGCCGTCCCGATGGTTACCATGAAGTGGAGATGGTCATGCAGAACATTGCCCTCCATGACCTGGTTATTTTAGAGGGGAGGCCGGGGGGAGAAATATCCCTCCGCTGTTCGGACCCCGGGATCCCCCGGGAAGAGAACCCGGCCTACCGGGCTGCTCTCCTCCTTAAGAAGGAGTACGGGGTAAAGGAAGGGGTCGCCATCTATATCGAGAAGAGGATCCCCGTTGCCGCCGGTCTCGCCGGGGGCAGCACCGATGCGGCGGCGGTGCTGCGGGGCCTGAACAAGCTTTGGCATTTGGACTTGTGCCGGGCAGAGCTGCAGGAACTGGGGAAAAACCTGGGGGCCGACGTCCCCTATTGTATCCAGGGGGGAACCTGTCTTGCCCGGGGGATCGGCGAAATCCTGACCCAGCTGCCCTCCCTGCCCCCGGCCTGGCTGGTACTGGCCAAACCGCCGGGGGGCCTGGCTACCGGGGCCGTCTACAGGGGTCTTGACCTGACCCGCCTTAAATACCGCCCTCGCCTCAAGGCCCTTATAACCGCCCTCGAGGCCGGCTCCCTGGAAGGTGTGGCGGCCAATTTGGGCAATGTTCTCCAGGGGGTCAGCGAAGGACTTGTTCCGGAAATCGCCGTCCTGCGGCGGGCACTGCTGGCCCGGGGGGCCCTGGGGAGCCTAATGACCGGCAGTGGTCCCACGGTCTTCGGCCTGGTGGCGGAAGAAAAAAAAGCCCGGGCCGTGGCCAAAAAGTTGCAGCAGGAGTTCCCCGCTGCTGTTATAATGGTAACGAGGAGCATTTCAACAATTGACAATTGAAGTTATTACAATTGGTAGGGCGACCTGTGGTCGCCCGTTCGGGGCAGTAAAAGGTAAGAGGAGGGACCGGAATGGTTGAAGCTATTGTCTTGGCAGGGAGTCTCAATGATAGGGGATTGCGGGAGATCAGCAAGGAACCCTATGAAGCCTTGATACCCCTGGCGGGAAAGCCGATGGTAGAATATGTCCTGGATGCCCTGCAGGAAAGCCCCAGCATTTCCCGGATTATCGTGGTTGGGCCTGCCTCCCTGGCGAAACTCCAGATTCCCAAGCTGACGACCGTGGTGGAGAGCACCATTTCGGTAATGGACAATCTCCGCCTGGGACTGGAACAGGTGAGTGGCGAGAAGTATGTTCTCCTTGCAACTTCCGACATTCCCCTGCTTACGGCGGCGGCGGTGGAGGACTTCATTGCCAGAAGTAGGGACCAGGAAGGGGATCTTTTTTATTCCATCGTGGACAAAAAGACCAATGAAAATTATTTTTCAGGGATCCAGCGCACCTATGTAAAGCTCAAAGACGGCACCTTCACCGGCGGTAACCTCTTCTACTTTCACCCCCGCATTGCCCGGTCGTGCTGGTCCTTTGCCGAGGAAATGGTAAATTTGCGCAAGGAACCCCTGAAGATGTGCGCCCGTTTGGGTTTTTTCTTTATCCTGCGTCTCCTGGCGGGGAAATTGACCATAGCAGACCTGGAACGGCGAGTGGAGAAACTTTTGGCAATTAAGGCGAAAGCGGTTATTTCTCCCTATCCGGGCGTAGGAATAGATATAGATAAGCCTGCCGACTATCAGTACGTGCTTCCATTTCTGAAAAGAAAAGAAGCCTGAGGGCCGGATGGAAATTTTTGAGGAGGAGTTTTTCTCCCAGCAGCGAAATTGAACAATTAAAGCCCGGGGCAAATAATCCTTCGTGTTTGGGGGAAAGAAAAAGGTGGGACGGCTGCGACGCAGTGAACGTTTGGTTTATATAACAAAATACCTTCTCCAGCACCCGGGGGAAACCATCAGCTTAAATTCCTTTGTGACGGCCCTGGGGGCGGCCAAATCCAGTATCAGTGAAGACCTGGCCCTGGTCAAATCAGCCCTGGATCAGATGGGGTCGGGGAGGGTAGAAACGGAACTGGGTGCGGCCGGGGGGGTCCAGTATTTACCCGGCCGGGAAGGGGAGCGGGCCCTGGCCCTGGCCTGGGAATTGAGCACAAGGCTTTCCGATGTCCAGCGGATTATCCCGGGAGGGTTCCTTTATCTTACGGATATCGTCTTTTCTCCCCGGGTGGCAGCCCAGGTGGGAGAAGTCTTTGCCGCCCGCTTCCACGCCCGCCGGCCCGATTACGTGGTGACGGTGGAGACCAAGGGGATACCCATTGCCCTGGCAACGGCCTATTCCCTGGGGATTCCCCTGGTGGCGGCCCGGCGGGAAAACCGGGTAACCGAGGGTTCGGCGGTGAGCATAACCTATGTTTCCGGTTCTTCCCGGCGGCTCCAAACCATGTCCCTGGCCCGCCGTGCCCTGCCGGCGGGAGCCCGGGTGGTGATCATAGATGATTTTATGAAGGCAGGGGGTACCGTCCGGGGGCTGCAGGAGTTGCTTGCGGAATTCAAGGCCGAGATCGTGGGGACAGGGGTTTTGATGGCAACGGCAGATCCGCCGGAGAAACTGGTCCGGGACTACCTGTCCCTGTTGGTTTTGGAGGGGGTCGATGATGTCCGGCAGGAGGTAAGGGTGCGGCCAAGTTCGTGGCTGCTGGAGGAAGGGGGAGAAGAGCCGTGATGCGTCTGGGGATTGTGGGGCTTCCCAATGCCGGGAAATCCACCCTTTTTAATGCCCTGACCCGGGCCCAGGTCCTGGCGGAAAACTATCCTTTCTGTACCATTGAACCCAATGTCGGCTTCGTACCCGTGCCCGATGGGCGGCTGGACAACCTGGCCGCCTTGATCAAACCAGAGCGGGTTGTTCCCACCGGGGTGGAATTTGTGGATATCGCCGGTCTGGTGGCCGGGGCCAGCAAAGGGGAAGGACTGGGCAACCAGTTCCTGGCCCACATCCGGGAGGTAGACGCCCTTGTCCATGTGGTCCGCTGCTTCGAGGCTGATACCGTTTCCCACGTGGAGGGTAGTTTGGATCCGGTCCGGGACATGGAGACGGTCAACCTGGAGTTGAACCTGGCCGATATCGATACCCTGTCGCGGCGGCGGGAAAAAACGGTTCGCCTCCTGAAAACGGGGGAAAAGCGTTACCGGCAGGAACTGGAACTCATCGATGGCCTCCTGGCTCACCTGGATAAAGGGGTGCCGGTACGGGAGTTTGCCCTTCCTCCCCCGGGGGAAGAATTGGTGGCAGAACTGCACCTGCTGACGGCCAAGCCGGTACTTTATGTGGCCAACCTGGATGAAGATGGTTGGGCCCAGGGCGAGGAGAACGGTTACTGGCGGCAAGTGCAGGACTATGCAAGGCGGGGACGGGACCGGGCGGTGCGGGTCTGTGCCCAGCTGGAGGCCGAGGTCGGCCAGCTGCCGGAGGAGGAGAGAAAGGAGTTTTTGGCCGCCTTAGGGATAGAGGAGGAAGGCCTTACCCGCCTGATCCGGACAGGATACCAGCTTTTGGGCCTGATCACCTTTTTTACCACGACCGGGGGAAAGGAGGTCAGGGCCTGGACGGTGGAGGAGGGTACCAGGGCACCCCAGGCGGCCGGAAAGGTCCACACCCAGATGGAGAAGGGATTTATCCGGGCGGAGGTGGTGTCTTACCCTGACCTGATGCGGGTTGGTTCCTTCAGCGGGGCCCGGGAGCAGGGCCTCTTGCGAATTGAGGGCAGGGATTATGAGGTTCAGGATGGGGATATTATACATATCCGTTTTAGCGCTTAGCAGTTGGCAATAATTAAGTGGGGGGATGATAATGAAAAAGGAAAGTATCTGTACCCAGAGGGCACCGGCACCGGTGGGGCCCTATTCGCAAGCTGTCAGGGCCGGCAACCTTCTCTTTTTGTCGGGCCAGATTGCCCTGGATCCAGCCACAGGCCAGCTGGTTTCCGGCGATGTCAGGGACCATACGAAACAAATAATGGCAAACCTCAAGGCGGTTTTGGAAAAGGCGGGGGCTTCCCTGGATAATGTGGTTAAGACGACCATTTTCCTCACCGATATGCAGGATTTTGCCGCCGTCAATGAGGTCTACGGCAGTTATTTCACTGCCGATCCTCCGGCCCGGTCCTGTGTCCAGGTGACAGCCCTGCCCAAGGGTGTGCCCATTGAAATTGAAATGATCGCCCAGCTGGATTAGAGGGCCGGCCGGGGCTTCCCGCCTACCGCGAGGGAAGGGGCGGCAGGCTCTTTAACATCAGGCCGTGATTTTCGTACTGGTTATGACCTTGGCTTTGTAGGGGGGCTGGCCTCCCCAACCCGGGAGACTGCGGCCCGGAGAGTGGGGGGAACTGTCCCCTTGTTACCTGTAGTGGTCCTGGAGATCGATTTAAGAAATTCGAAGGAGGATGCCTGATGTCCAAGGGGGTAATGGCCGTTGTTCTGGCGGCTGGAAAGGGGAAACGGATGAAGTCCAGGCTCCCCAAGGTCATGCACCGGGTGTGCGGGAAGCCCATGCTGGCCTATGTCCTGGAAGCAGCCCGGGAGGCGGGGGTTAATGATATAATTGTAGTCATCAGCCCGGAGGGGGAGATGATCCGGGAGACCTTTGGCGATCAGGTCCGGTATGTTTACCAGCGGGAGCGCCTGGGGACAGGACATGCCGTGCTGCAGGCGGTAAATGAGATTCCTCCGGAGGTTGACACCCTTCTGGTATTGTCC
>DUVO01000109.1 GCA_012841005.1 Bacillota bacterium
GGGGTGGTTATCCTTGCCCTGGTTGGCCCCGTATTGAGCCCCTATTCCCCCCGGGAGCAGGTCCTGGCCCAGAGCAACACTCCTCCCAGTGGAGCCCATTGGTTTGGAACGGATTCCCTGGGGCGGGACCTCTTTACCCGCACCCTTTATGGGGCTCGGATATCCCTGGGCCTTGTGCTGGTTGTGGTCATTTTGAACCTGGTCATCGGCCTGCCCTACGGGGCCCTGGCCGGGTGGTGTGGCGGCCGGGTGGACATGATTATGATGGGTGTGCTGGATATTTTATACGGCATTCCCTCCCTCCTGTACATAATCTTCTTCCTGGTGGTTTTGGGTCCGGGTCTGACGGGTGTTTTTATGACCCTGGGATTGGCCTATTGGCTGGACCTGGCGCGGCAGGTGCGTGGTCAGGTACTGGTTTTAAAGGAGGCGGAGTTTGTCCTGGCCGCCAGGGCCCTGGGGGCCGGCCCCTGGCGGATTTTTTGGTATCATCTTCTCCCCAATATGCTGGCCTCCCTGGTCGTTACCCTGACCTTTCATATTCCCCAGGCCATTTTTCTGGAGGCCTTCCTCAGCTACCTGGGACTGGGAGTGCAGGCACCTTGCGCCAGCTGGGGCGCGCTGGTTGCCGAAGGGGTGGCCGGTATGCGTTCCGCCCCCTGGCAGCTTTTTTTCCCCGCTGCCATGATCTCTTTGACTATTCTCGGCTTTAATCTCCTGGGGGAAGGGCTGCAACAGTGGACAGTTAACAATTGACAGTTATGGCGAAAGTAGAATGAGAACTGCTGATTGTCACGAGTTCTGTTTATACCGGCTTTGCCGGTGATTCTTATTTAAGCTTGAGGGGAATGATGCTTTGATTAATTGAGGAGTTGGTGCGGGGAGTTGACCTGCTAAAGGTAGGGGCGACCTGTAGTCGCCCGTAAACGGGCGGTCAAAGACCGCTTTTACTTCTGACATCCGACTACTGATCTAAAACAGCGGTAATGATAAGGCGGGGGTGATCAAGCAGGGGGAGGTTATAGGGCCTGTCCAGGGTCCGGTCCTCCCTGTCCTTTATAATCCTGAGGACAGGGCGTTGGGGAGCCTGGGGCGGGACCTGGATGACAATTCCCTGGGTGCCGTTATTCAGGCGGACCTTTGTCCCCAGGGGGTACATGGCGACACAGCGGGCAAATTCTTTGACGACGGCGAAATCAAAATGGGTGTTGCTGCCGCCCAGTATGTACTCCAGGGCTTCATGGGGAAGGAACCGGTGCCGGTAACTCCGGTCCGAGGTGAGGGCATCGAAAACATCGCAGACCGCCGTCAAACGGGCATAGAGATGGATTTCTTCCCCCCGCAGTTGCCGGGGATACCCGGTGCCGTTATAGCGTTCGTGGTGCTGGTAGGATACGTGGGCGGCTGGCAGGGGAAGTTCATTGCTTTTGCGCAGGATTTCAAAGCCCAGGGAAGTGTGCTTTTGCATGGTTTCCCACTCGGTAACGGTAAGGGGACCGGGTTTGGCAACAATTTCAGCAGGGATGCGGGTTTTGCCGATATCATGGAGGAGGGAACCGATGCCGAGTTCCTTGAGTTTTTCTTCTTCCAGTCCCAACCGCATGCCAAGGATCAGGGCCAGGACACAGACGTTGACCGAATGAAAAAAGGTATAATCATCCATAGTTTTTATTTCGAGAAAGTCAATAATAAGCTTGTTCGAGCTGAGGAGGTCATTGAGGATATCGTCGACCACGGTGGCAATCTGGGGCAGTTTATTTGCCAGCACTGTAGTGCGTTCCAGATCGCCCTCGAGTTCTGTCATTACCTGCCGGAGGGTACTGGCAGCCCGGAGCCTGGTTTCGTCCCGCAAGGGGCCGCGAAAATCCAGGTCTGCCGTGCGTTCATCCCAGATATAGACTGTAGATATCCCTAAGTTTTGGAGCCGGTGGATATAGCGGGGAGTCAGCTTGACACCGGCTGCGAGGAGGACAGTACCCTCGGCATTGATTATGCTTTTCCCCAGGATCATTCCTGGCTGCAAGTTGTCCAATAAGGTCATACGCATGGTGCAGTAGCTCCTTAATTCTTTCAACTTGGAAAAATTTATTTATTAAAACGTATTCTTTTCGTCTTTTCCCCTGCCTTTTCCTCCTTGGCGGCACAGATCAGGGAATAGTAATCTGCTTCAGGCTGCCCCCCATGCCGGTGCCCGGTAGGTTGGACGGGAGCATTTAACCTGCCCCGCGCTTTTGGGAAAGGTCGGCAAAAAAGACAGGGATCAGGCTTCAACCTATACAACTGGTTAAGTCTAACCCCTGTTTGCCCTCTTCCTGTAAACTAAACGGCCTGGACTTCTTTTACTTCGGGTATTTCCTGTTTCATGATCCGTTCTATACCTTGTTTGAGGGTCATGGTAGACATGGGACATCCGGCACAGGCCCCTTGCAGTTCCACCTTTACAATGCCATTATCTTCATCTACTTCGACCAGCTTCACATTGCCACCATCGGCCTGCAGGGCGGGACGGATCTTATCGAGAACTGCCATCACTTTATCCTTCAAATGGTTCACCCCCTTGCTCCTCAACTGCTACCATTATAACACAGGCCCTGCAAAAAATACCAGAGCGGGGGGAGAAAGGGGCGTTTTGCAGCACCTGTTTGCCGGCAGCTACTTTTGGGCATTGCTCAGGGTAACAACCATATTGACTTCCTGCCCGCGGCTTTGGGCCTGTTCAAACATGAGGCGGAGCCCATTCCAGACCTGTTCCGGCTCGCCGGTGAAGGTGGTGCTGACGGCACCTACTTCGGTGCTGATTCCCTGCTTCTGGAAGGTATCCACGCACTCCTTGATAATAGAATCTGAATTGGGAGTTTCCAGGGGATACACCGATACCTGGCCTGAGATCATTCCATCACCTCCGTTTTTTTGTCTTGCTATTTTTCCCTCTCTCCGACTATTTATGCCTGGGGGGATTGTCAGCACATCTTCCGGATGCTATAATGTCTTTCGACGGGAAATATTTGTCTACCGAGGGGAGACGGGAGGTAAAGGTGTTGCAGAAAAGGATTAAGGTCGGCTTATTGGGATTGGGGACGGTGGGCTCCGGCGTCTACCGCATTTTGACGGAAGGAAAAACCACTGTGCGGGAAAAGGCCGGGGTAGACCTGGAGCTGGAAAGGATCTTGGTACGTAATCTGAAGCGGCGACGCCGGGTGGATGTTGCCGCCGGCTTGTTGACTACTGACCCAGGGGCCATCCTGGGAGATCCAGATATTGATATTGTGGTAGAGGTACTGGGCGGTGAAGAACCGGCCCGGAGCTACATTGAAGAGGCCCTCCGGGCAGGGAAACAGGTGGTAACGGCCAATAAGGAAGTAATGGCGAAACATGGGGCGGACCTGTTGCAGGTGGCCCGGGAACGGGGTGTAGATCTCTTTTTCGAGGCCAGTGTTGCCGGCGGTATTCCCATCCTGCGGACCCTGCAGGAATCTCTGGCGGGAGAGGATGTGGAGGCAGTCTATGGCATTGTCAATGGCACTACCAACTATATCCTTACAGCCATGGACAGCAAGGGTCTTGATTTTGCCGAGGTTCTGACCGAAGCCCAGGCCAGTGGTTATGCCGAGGCTGATCCGACCGCCGATATCGCGGGTCACGATGCCGCCCGGAAACTGGTTATCCTGGCTTCCCTCGCCTTTAACACCCGGGTTCCCCTGGATCAGGTGTACTGTACAGGTATTGAGGGAATAACTGCTGCCGATATTGCGGCCGCCCGGGAACTGGGCTATGTGATCAAACTGCTGGCCATTGCCCGTAGAGATGGGGGGCGGGTGGAGGCCCGGGTACATCCGGCCCTCTTACCCCAGGGACATCCCTTGGCCGCGGTTAATGGTGTCTTTAATGCCGTTTTGGTGGAGGGCCGGGCTGTGGGAACGTTGATGTTCTACGGCGCCGGGGCCGGACAAATGCCGACTGGGAGTGCCGTGGTGGGGGACGTAATTGCCGCCGCCAGGAATCTGGGGGCCGGGGCCCGGGGAATTATCGCGACGGGTTTTGCCCGGGCAGGGGAGATTATTCCCATGGAAGAGGTGGAGACCAGGTACTACCTGCGCCTCCGGGTTGCCCCCGAGCCAGGGGTTTTAGGTACTGTAACCAGGTGCTGCGGTGCGGGGGGAGTAGAACTGGTTTCCCTGGATGTGAAGAATTGGGGGAAGGATAGTGCCGATTTGTTTCTCAGGACCCAACCGGCCAAAGAAAAGGCCTTCCGCCGGGTTTTGGTCGCCCTGGACCGGGAGCCCCAGGTTTATGCGGTCGAGTCAGCGATACGTATCGAGGGGGAAGGGTAAATTACCCCGGCTTTCTCACCGGGCGCCTTGACTGCCGGTTGGCCTCAGGCTATAATAGAGGCGAACTGACTGTCGGGTCGGAACAGAAGGGGAGGCGGCGGTGTGGAAGATATTTGCGCACAGGTTGGCAAGAATAAACAGATTTTGGCTGCTGCCCGCCGGGTTTTTGCCGCTACCGGTTATTACCAGGCCCGGGTGGAGGATATCGCCCGGGAAGCGGGGGTGGGGAAGGGCACTGTATATGAGTATTTTACCAGTAAGGAAGAACTCTACCTGGAAATGCTCCTGGAGATAGCCGACAGTTATGTCAATGGATTGGTGGCAGTCACCGGTCAGCCGGGGGCTATCAGGGACAAACTCCTGGGTATCGGCCAGCACCTGCGGGGTTTTTTCCTGGAACACGGACAGCTGGCCCGGATGGTTTTGCAGGACCCGGGACCGGTAAACCGGGAGCTACAGGAACACCTGTTTCTCATACGTAAGGATGCGGTGCGTCACGTGGAGGCTCTGTTGGCCGAAGCGGCAGCGGCCGGGCAGATCCACCCGGTGGATACTGATGCAGCGGCCCGGTTTTTCCTGGCGGGTTTGGCAGGGGTTCTCCTGCCCGGGGTTATTCAGGAGTTGGCCCCGCCGGAGGCAGTGACAATGGCCGTAGATATTTTCCTGGAAGGGGTACAGGGGACAGTTGACAATTGACAGTTAACAATCTTGCAGTTTGAGGTATGCGTATGGGTGGTCTGTGACCGCCCGTTTTTTGCAGGGGAATCCCTGGCCGCGGGAAGGGATTCTTTTTTTATGTGGAGAATTTACCCATAACAATAGGATACAGAAGATATCCAGTGGAGGTAGGAAAATGAGAAGGGCAGCGGGAACGAGAAAAATTATGGGTCTTGTACTGGTTTTCCTTTTCCTTGTCAGCTTCCCGGCCAGGGGAGCAGGGGCCCAGATAAGTAGGGAAGAGGCCTTTGCCCAGCTGCAGGAGCTTTTCCACCAGATCAAGGCCAATTATGCCGGGCAGGTAGAGGAAGGGGAACTGTGGGAGGGTGCCCTCAGAGGTATGGTGGAAGCCCTGGGCGATCCCTATTCAACTTACCTCAGCCGGGAGGAACTGGCCGCCACTACTGCCAACCTGACGGGGACCTTCGGCGGGATTGGGGTGGTTGTCACCGATATGGAAGGGGCAGTTGTGGTTGTGGCTCCCCTCCAGGGGACACCGGCGGCGAAGTGCGGCCTGGCCGCCGGGGACCAGATTGTCGCCGTGGACGGACTGGATGTACGGGGTTTGTCGGCGGACAGGGTCACGGATATGCTGCGGGGGGAACCGGGCAGCAGGGTGGAGCTGACCCTCCGGCGGGGCGAAGCAGAATTTAAGGTGGATTTGATCCGGGAGATTATAGAAGTAAACCCGGTGGCGGGACAGATGCTGCCCGATGGAATTGGCTATATCAGGATTGTCTCCTTTAATGAGCATACAGAGCGCAGGCTTCTGGAGACCCTGCGGCGGCTGGAGGGGCAGGGGCTGAAGGCGGTTATCCTTGACCTGCGCAACAACCCTGGGGGTTTCTTTTCCCAGGCTTTGGCGGTGCTGCGCCAGTTTGCTCCCCGGGGCCCGATCTTGGAAATGGTGGAACAAGATGGCAGGAGCCAGGTCTTTTACTCCTATCAGGACCAGAATCGCTGGCCCCTGGTGATTTTGATCAATGGAGGCAGCGCCAGTGCCTCGGAGATTGTTGCCGGAGCGCTGCAGGATCTGGGAGTGGCAACCCTGGTGGGGACGCCCTCCTTTGGGAAGGGTACGGTCCAGGCACTAATTTCCCTTCAGGGTGGGGCGGCGGTGAAGCTTACTACCGCCCGCTATCTTACCCCGGGGGGAGCCCCCATAACCGAGGCGGGTTTGCAGCCAGATGTACTGGTGCACCAGCCCCGGGGAGGGGTGGAACCCCTCCATCTGCGGCGGGTCCTTTCCCGGGGGTCGGGGGGATTGGATGTGGCCCGGCTCCAGGAGGCCCTGGAGGTGTTGGGTTATCCCGGCGGCAGGGTGGACGGCATCTTTGGTGTCGAAACGGAAGCGGCTGTCCGCTCTTTCCAGGCTGCAGTGGGACTGCCGGAAACGGGGGTAGTGGATCAGGAAACGGCAGCAGCCCTGGATCAGATGCTGGTGCAGGGTAGTGGCGGCCGGGATCTCCAGCTGGAACGGGCAATTCAAATCTTGCGGGAGGGTTTTGGTAAGGCCCGGGCTTGACACCCCTGGCCCGGAAAACCCAGCCCTTGGGTGCAGGCCAGAGGTTGACATTAGTTGTTCCCTTGTTTAATTGTCAGGCCGGGGAAGCCCCGGCCTTTGTTTTTTCCTGCCCCCCAGGGAAGAGGGCTATGCCTTTCTGTGTTCCGGTTCCTTGTTCACCGCATACAAGAGGGTCAGGCGGGTGGCGTGTTCCTGTTCATCACTCATAATGGCAAAGATTTTGTCCCGGATCCGGTTGTTATAGGTGGACAGGTACAGGTCCCGGTACTGTTCTGACGCGTCCAACTCGTCTCCAACAGCCTCCCGCAGCCCTTCCAGGTACGAGGGGAGTTCCGGTGCTTCCACGGAAAAGGTCACGGGCGGGCGGCCTGTTAAATCGAAATAGAGTTGGCTTAAGGTCCGGGCATGTCTCTCTTCATCTTCCCTGACATGGCGGATGTCTTCCCGATCTCGAGCCGGGGCCAGGTCCAGCAGGGCCTGGTAATAGGAAATAGCCTCCAATTCCCCCTGCAGGGCCTGTTGGAGGTCATGTATGAACTGGTAATAGTTATAGAACATTTCCTCACCCCTTTTTTGGGAGATTCCCTTTTGACAACCGGTCTCCAGTCCCCTTTCGAAAAGATGATACCGCTAACGGGAACTAAAGCTGGTTGCCCTGCGTCTATAGAATAAAATGGCCTTGCCTGATTTTGCCAACTGCGGCGACTGGTGCCTTTTCCTGTCCCCTTCCCCGGCACCCTGCCCTTTCGGCCGGCAGCTCATCAGCTTGCCCGGGGCTTTTGTTTTCATAGGCGGAGTTAATACCTCCGGTGCGGGAAAGGGATATGCTCCTTTACATACTATGCGAGCTGGGGAGTTTCTTGTTAACCTTGATAGGGAAAAGGCGGCCAATACCCCGGCCGAATCCTTTGGGCAGGCCGGTTCCCCGGGGTACCGCAGGGAAAATTATTGGGCCGGCAGGATTTTATTCCTCCAGAGAGAAAATCTTCCTGGAAAGGACAAATTTTGCAGGAAACCTTAAGGAGGCTGATTAAAGTGGGTGGTGGGAGAAGGGTCCTGATCTGGTGCCTGGCCTTTTTACTCCTCCTGGGAAGCGGCGGAGGGGTGCTGGCGGCACCGCAATTTACCGATCTGGAAAGCCACTGGGCCCGGGAAGCGGTGGAAGAACTGGTGGATATGGGGCTGCTGCAGGGTTATGGTGATGGGACTTTTCGTCCCCAGAACCCCATCACCAGGGGGCAGTTTATCAGGCTGTTGGTAGCAGCCGCCGGGATACCCCAGGAGGTGCAGTATCCTCCTACCTTTAGTGATGTAAATATAACAGATCCCCTGTACAGCTATGTGGAAGCGGCGGCCCGGGCCGGCATCGTCAGCGGCGACGGCGGCCGGTTTTGGCCCGATCGGTTTCTCAACCGGGAGCAACTGGCGGTGATGGTCATTAAGGCCCTGGATGAAGAACGGGAAGAGGTACCGGCCAGTATTCTGGCTTCCTTCAGTGATGCAGGCAGCATCAGCAGCTGGGCCCTCAGTGCCGTGGGCAGGGCAGTAGAACTGGGGATCCTGAGCGGCCGGGAAGGTTGCTTTGCCCCCCAGGCTGTCACCACCAGGGCGGAGGCGGCCGTGGTGATCTGGAATATCTGGAAGCAGGAAGGGGGGGAGGATTTGCTCCCCGAACCGGGGGATGACCGCGACAGGGAGAGCCCCGGGGATTCCCTGGCGGTCATATCACCGACAAAATTGGAGCTCACCTTCAGCCGCCCTGTTGATACAAAGGCCCTGAAGCCGGGCTTGACGGGCAACTTCACCCTGCTGGAGCGAAATTCGGCTTTATCGCCGGGGCCCGTTCAGAAAGTGGAGGCAATCAGTGACACCCAGGTGATCTTGACGGTACCGGAACTTTACCGGGACCGGGAGTACACCCTGTTGGCCCGGGATATCCGTACTCCAGCGGGCCTTCGTCTCAGCAGTGAACCCCTGGCCTACCATTTTCGCATGGATGTGGGGCGGGATACACCCGAATACACCTGGAACGACTTTCCACCGGAAGTGACAGAGGTGAGGCATCTTTCCGGACCGGCTGATAAGGTGGAAGTGCTCTTTTCCAAACCGGTGACCCCGGAAACGGCCGAGAGAACAAGAAATTATGAGATAACCCTTGCGGAGGATCTGAGCCGGAACGTGGACATCGAGGAGGCTGTTCTGGAAGAAGACGGCATGACCGTTACCCTTACCCTGGAAGAGGTGCTGCATTATGAAGAGGGGTACCGGTTCTTCATCAGGGGTGTCAAGGACTATGTCGGGCGGGAGATGATACCCCAGGCCGATTATTTCCGGCTGGGTTCGGAACCCGAGGAAAACCAGGAAGACAGGGCAGCGGTTCGTACCCTTTCGGCCCGGGAAATTGAAATTGTCTTTCCCCAGCGGGTCCGCAACCAGTTCCAACCATCCAATTACGGGGTAGTGGAGGTTTCCACCGGGGCAATCCTGCCCGTTGTGGCGGTGGAGGAGGGAAGCCGGCCGTATTCGGTCAGGTTGTATTTACGGGAGGAAATGGTCAGGGGCCAGGACTACCTGGTCAGTGCCGGCCGGGGAATCCTGGATATGGACAATGAACCCATTGGCACTTTCACCGACCGGATTACAGCCGAATTTGACCGCTCCGGTCCCAGGGTAGAAAAGCTGGAACCCCTGGATCGCAGGACCTTTTGTATAACCTTCGACAAACCGGTCTACATGCTGGATGTGGAATTGAGCGGTTTTGATTTTGACATAGAGTTATATGGCCGGGGGGCCATTGTTGAAGCAAAAAACCGGCAGTTTTCTACCGGTCAAAGCTACCGCCTCAGCATCCGGGCGGAGGGGGAAGGGGGCAGTTCTTCCCAGACAAAAACCTTAAAGTTCAGCAGCAGTGTTGAACCGCCTGAAGTAAAGGATATCAGGGCGGCCACCAGTCACCTGGTACTGGTTGAGTTTGATAAGCCGGTCCTGGAAAAAACCGCTACCAGGGTGGAAAACTACCGGTTCACAAACCGGGAGACCGAGGAGAGCTTTTATCCCAGCAGGGTGGAATATGATCCTGTTACCTTTACCGCCCACCTGACCCTGCCGGCCAATAAGGCCCTGGCGGATACCCGTTACTACCTGCAGGTAAGAAGGGTTGAAGACCTGGCGGGGAACAGTATAGATGATGAAACTTACCGGTTTATCGGAGTGGATACTGTGCCTCCCCTGGTCTATCTGCCGCCCTTGACCAATAATAAGAGTTACCTTCTGGTACTGGCCGATGAGATCTCTCCCGGGACCGATTACCTGTACGGGGAGCCGGGTGCCCTGGAGAAGAATGTTTACGTTAAGGTGTCCATCGATGGAGAGGTTGCAGCAGTGGGACAGGCGGGCAGTGATGGCAGCCTGGAAAAACTGACCCTGGGGGACCTGTACGGTTCCCACACGGTAACCCTCCAGTTGATCGATGGGGCTGGGAATTATGCCAGCAGTTCCCGGGCATACAATTTCCGCTAGGGCTGGTGGGACAAGGTGAAGCCTTTATCCGGGGATTGTTCCCAAGTTTTTGGGGGCAGTCCCCAATTTTTGGCATTTGCGTTTATCCTCTGGCCTTGATTTGTTTAAACAGGAAAAATTGTAAAAAGCGCAAAATCCTGGAAGGAATTGGAGAAGAAAGGGAGAATTAACCTTATTGTGTTGAGAACCGTTCAGAAAGGAGCCTGCATAGGAAATGCCTTCCCGGCTCAATCAGGATAA
>DUVO01000319.1 GCA_012841005.1 Bacillota bacterium
CGGGTAACATTGTTGCGATTCGTCCCCTGCAGAATGGTGTTATCGCAGATTATGATATTACCGAAGGTATGTTGAAACATTTTATCAGTAAGGTATGCGGCAGCCGTTTGCTTTTGCGGCCCCGGATTATGGTCTGTATTCCCTCGGGAGTTACCACGGTGGAGAAAAGGGCTGTGGTGGAGGCCGCCATGCGGGCCGGGGCCAGGAAAACCTATTTAATTGAAGAACCCCTGGCTGCTGCCCTGGGTGCCGGTCTTGATATAAGTGAGCCCAGAGGTAATATGGTGGTTGATGTGGGTGGAGGAACCACAGATATCGCCGTGATGTCCCTGGGCGGGGTTGTGTTGAGCCAGTCCCTCCGGATCGGTGGAGATGATTTCGACGAAAGCATTATTCGTTATATAAAAAGGGTGTACAACCTTATGATCGGGGAGCGGACCGCTGAGGAGGTGAAGATCAATATCGGTACTGCTGATCCCCAGGGGCGGAAGGAGAGTATTGAAATCAGGGGGCGGGACCTGGTTACAGGCTTGCCCAAGAACATTCGGGTAACATCAGAAGAGACGCTGGAGGCTATGGTGGAACCCCTGGCCAGCATTGTGGATGGGGTGAAGGCAGTTTTGGAAAAGACCCCACCGGAGTTGGCAGCCGATATAATGGACCGGGGTGTAATCATGACCGGCGGGGGAGCTCTCCTCCATGGTCTGGACAGGCTATTGGCCCGGGAGACGGGGCTTCCCATACATGTGGCCGAGGACCCTATTTCCTGTGTGGCCCTGGGTACCGGGAAGGCCCTGGACAGTTTTGAATCCCTCAACCTAAAAGGGAATGTCAGCAGTCTGCACCGGGTTGTGAGCAACTAGCCCGGAGCAGATTTTGCCCTGTCGGGCAGATGGGAATTTTCCTTTTTCCGGTTTTATTACCCAACAGGAAAGGAGGTGGCATAACGGTGATTCGTGGCTTATATACTTCAGCCAGCGGCATGGCGGCTCAACTTAAGGCCCAGGATGTCAGTGCCAACAATTTGGCCAATGTCAATACCGCCGGATTTAAGAAGGATATCCCCACCTTTGTTGCCTTTCCTGAATTGTTTTTACACCGGCTCAACGATGGCACGCCGGGTGTGATGGGGACAAGCCCTCTCCCAGCTCCCGTCGGTACCCTGGGGACAGGGGTTTGCCTGGAAGAGGTGGTGACTGGCCGGAGCCAGGGAGCTGTGCAGGAAACCGGCCGGGAGCTGGATTTTGCCCTGGACGGGGAAGGCTTTTTTGTCGTGAACACACCCTGGGGCAGGCGGTATACCCGCAACGGCAGTTTTAAAGAGGGCCCCGGTGGGGAACTGGTGACAGCGGCAGGGTATCAGGTATTGGGCAAAAATGGAACGGTGATTTATACGGGGACGGGAGACCTGGCGGACCAGCTGCTGGTGGTAAATTTCCCCCCCGGGACAGACCTGACCAAGGAGGGAGACAGCCTTTACAATGCTTCTACGCCGAGACAGGCTGTGGCCCAGCCCCGGGTAATCCAGGGGGCACTGGAACAGGCCAACGTAAATGTGGTCACTGCCATGGTGGAAATGATTGCCGGCATGCGGGCCTATGAGGCCAACCAAAGGGCGCTCCAGACCCAGGACCAAACCCTGGAGAAAGCCGTCAATGAAGTGGGTAGGATAAGATAGTATGCGGGGCTGGACTGGTTGACAGAAGCCCCTTTGCTGCCGAACGACAGAGGCAGCGGTTTCATAATTGACGAAGAGTGCGGATTTGGCTGTAAAGAAGGGAGGAATACGGTATGATGCGTGCCCTCTGGACGGCTGGTTCCGGGATGCGGGCCCAGCAGTTGAATATAGATGTGATTGCCCATAACCTGGCCAATGTCAATACCACCGGCTTTAAAAAGAGCCGGGTTGAATTCCAGGATCTTATCTATGAAACCATGCGGGGAGCGGGGACGAGGCAGGGCAATGCCAGTGCACCGGTAGGGCTCCAGGTAGGCCATGGGGTTCGTCCGGCTGCTACCCAGCGTTTATTTAGCCCCGGGAGCCTGCAGGAGACGGGGAATCCCCTGGATGTAGCCATAGAAGGGGCGGGTTTTTTTGAGGTGGAACTGCCCGATGGTTCAACGGCTTATACTCGTGATGGTAGTTTTAAGTTGGATGCCGATGGCTTCCTGGTTACCAGTGACGGCTATCTGCTGGTGCCGGAAGTAATGATTCCCCCTGAGGCGGAGGATATCAGCATCGGTCCCGACGGCATGATATCCTACCTCCTGGACGGGGAGCGGGAAGAGGGGGACCAGATTACCCTGGTAACCTTCAGCAATCCTGCCGGTCTGGAAGCTATTGGCCGCAACCTCTACCGGGATACCGGTTCGACAGGAATGGTGGAGGTGGGGTTGGTTCCGGGAGAGAACTGTGGTACCCTTGCTTCCGGTTACCTGGAACTGGCCAACGTGCAGGTTGTGGAAGAGATGGTTAGCATGATTGTCGCCCAACGGGCCTATGAGATCAGTGCCAAGGCCATCCAGGCAGCCGATGAGATGCTGGGTATGGCGAATAATCTCCGCCGTTAAGCATATATATAAGGTAGTGGTTTTATCCCGGAAGTCCCGCGCGGGGTGAGCTACCTGATTCGATGCGAGGTGGCGGATGTGAAGGCACAATTTATAACCCGTACCGCTGTTCTGGCAGCCATAACCCTGGCCATACAGGCGCTGGGTCTTCCACCCCAGTTCAGGGGTCCGGCTTTAAATGCCATGCTCCTGTTAGGTACGATTTTCGTTGGACCGGCTGCCGGAATGCTGATTGGGGTATTGTCACCCTGGGTGGCCCTGGTCTGGGAACTCATGTCCCCGGTTTTGGCCCCGGCAGTACCCTTTCTTATCCTGGGCAATGTTGCCTATGTACTTCTCTTTGCCCGGCTCAGCAGTTGGGCGGGCTGGTATACAGCACTGGCGGCAGGGGGAATTGGGAAATATGTAATACTGGCTGGAGGGGTGAATTTCCTCCTTCGCCTACCCCGGCCACTGGCCGCCACCCTGGTGACACCGGAACTTTTTGCTGCCCTGATGGGCGGTGCTGTCGCCCTGGTAATTGCCCAGCTTTTGGCTGGCGTGGCGGCAGAACCCGAGTTTGTCCTGGGAAGGAAGGTAAGAAACAATGACCGTTAACTTGCCATCTGCCCCTTACCTGACTGGGGAAACGGGCAAGGTTGCTGCCCAAGGGGTGGACAAGCAAAGAAAAGAGGGAGATAAACTCCTGGAAGCCTGCCAGGAATTCGAAGCCATCTTCTGGCAGCAAATCCTGCGGCAGATGCGTCGCAGTATTCCCAAATCCGGTCTTATGGACGGAGGGACCGGAGAAGAAATCTTTCAGGACTTCCTTGACGAGGAATATGCCCGGACCCTGGCCCGCCAAGGTGCCGGGTCCCTGGCCTACATGCTTTATGAACAGCTTCGTTTAGGGGAAGAATAGGTGTGGAAGGGTTAAGGGTATATCCGGCCGGTATTCTGGTTGGAAAAACAGACTGCACCTTGGCTAGTGGCCGGCCTGCCCGGTGCATGGTAGGGGACGCCCCGCGGTGTTCCAGGCTGGGTTAACCCCATTTACCTATCTTGTCTGCTTGTGACCGCCCCCGGAACAAAGAAAAAGGGAGGGCGGCCATGTTTTTTGGCACTCTTCTTTTTTTGGAGCTGGCTATTGGCTGCTTTGAGGTTTGACTGTTTCTTCCTGTGCCTTGACTTTAGTTTAAGATACTGCAAATAAAGGGAGGTTTTTCCTATGTATGGTATGAAGGAGATCCAGGCGGTCCTGCCCCACCGCTACCCTTTCCTCCTGGTGGACCGGATCCTGGAGGTGGAAGGGGGAAGACGGGCAGTGGGATTGAAAAATGTAACCAGCAATGAACCCTTTTTCCAGGGACATTTCCCCGGCCACCCCATCATGCCGGGTGTTCTGATTGTCGAAGCCCTGGCCCAGGTGGCGGCCTTTGCCGTACTGGGGATGGATGAGGCGGGTGATAAACTGGGCTATTTCACCGGCATTGACAAGTTTCGCTTTCGCCGCCCGGTAATCCCGGGGGACCAACTCCGGTTGGAGGTGGAGCTTCTGCGGCTGCGGTCCAGCATGGGCAAGGCCCGGGTCAGGGCCACGGTGGAAGGCGAAGTCGCTGCTGAGGGGGAAATCACCTTTGCCATTGTAGAAAGAGGATAAGCAGGGGCAGTCCCCGGGGAGCAAGTTGTATGCAGAGGCGCAATTGCCTGTCTGTTTTTCTAGCCGGTAATTGCCATGGATTATCCTAATGGGGGAAAGGTGTTAGTATGGGCATTAGGTAGTACGTGGGACTGCTGGATTCTTTCTATTGAACCGGGATTCTATATTCCGAACTTTGGTGGGGTTCGGATTGAAGATGAAGTTCTTGTAACCAAGGATGGCTGTGAGAACATTACTAAGTGCCGTCATGTAGCCTGGTAATACCCCTGCTTGGTGCAGGTAGGAGGGAGGAAAATGCCTGCCCAGGATCTTAAGCCAGCAAAAAGGGGGTTAGATGTATTTGGTACCATTGCTCAAAGTGGAGAACCTGCAGGTTGATTTTAAGGTAGATGAAGGTACTATAACAGTTGTCAATGGAGTGAACCTGACCATCGACGAAGGCGAAGTTGTTGCCCTGGTTGGGGAAAGCGGCAGTGGCAAAAGTATGACCTGCCTCTCCCTCCTGCGCCTGGTCTCCGGTCCGTCTGGTAGAATTTCCCGGGGCCGGATCCTGTTGCGGGGTGAAGATCTGCTGTTGAAATCGGAGCGGGAAATGCAGCGGATCCGGGGCAATGACATTGCAATGATATTTCAGGAACCGATGACTTCACTGAATCCCGTTTTTACCGTTGGCGATCAACTCTGTGAATCTATCATTCTCCACCAGAAGGTAGGGAAGAAAGAGGCATGGACCCGGGCGATTGAGATGCTCCGGCTGGTACAGATTCCCCTGGCAGAGAAGAGGATGTACGAATACCCCCACCAGCTATCAGGCGGTATGCGGCAACGGGTGATGATCGCCATGGCCCTTTCCTGTAATCCGAAAATTTTGATAGCCGATGAGCCGACCACCGCCCTGGATGTCACCATTCAGGCCCAAATCATGGAATTGATGAAGGAATTGAACCGGCGGTTGGGCACAGCCATCATCCTGGTATCCCATGACCTGGGCATAGTGGCTGAGATAGCCGACCGGGTTGCGGTCATGTATGCGGGCCAGGTAGTGGAGGAGGCGGACGTGGAGGACCTATTCGATTCTCCTGCCCATCCCTATACCAGGGGATTACTAGAGTGCCGGCCTTCCCTCAACAAGGAGCTGGAGCGTCTATATGCCATTCGGGGCGTAGTTCCAGACCCGTCCCAGTTTCCCTCGGGTTGTAGATTTCATCCCCGCTGTCAAGAGGTCCGGACAGCCTGTCAGGAACAATTGCCCCAGTTGAAGGAAATTGAGAAGGGGCACAAGGTCAGGTGCTGGTTGGCGACAGGACAGGCAGCAGAGATGCAGAAGATGGGGGGTAATTAGGGGTGGACAAGCTGGTCGAACTTCAAAACGTAAAAAAATACTTCCCCCATGGTACCAGTTTTTTTGGTTCTCCCACCGGGTGGGTGAAGGCCGTCGATGGTGTCAGCCTGACCATATCCTCCCAAACTACCTTTGGACTGCTGGGGGAAAGCGGGTGCGGGAAATCCACCCTGGGGAGGGTTTTGGTTCGCCTTCTTCCCATAACGGCAGGCAAGGTGTTTTTTGCGGGTAAGGATGTTTTCGCTGTCCCGGCGGGAGATGCAGATTGTTTTCCAGGATCCCTTTGGGTCTTTGAACCCGAGGATGACCGTTGGCGATATTATCGGTGAGCCCCTGGTAGTGCACAATATTTTTAAAAAGGCGGCGGATAGACGGCGGCGGGTGAAGGAGCTCCTGGAAGTTGTAGGATTACAACCTGCCTATGCCCACCGATATCCCCATGAATTTTCCGGGGGTCAGCGACAAAGGATTGCCATAGCCCGTGCCCTTGCCCTGCGGCCCCGATTTATTGTCTGTGATGAACCGGTTTCTGCCCTTGATGTCTCTATCCAGTCCCAAATTATAAACCTGCTCCAGGACCTGCAGGAGCAGTTCGGGCTCACATATCTTTTTATATCCCATGATTTAAGTGTGGTAAAGCACATCTGCGACACTATTGCCGTTATGTATTTGGGGAAAATAGTCGAGGAGGCACCGGCCGGGGACCTGTATCATAACCCCCTTCATCCCTATACCCAGGCGTTAATGGGAGCCATACCGGCAGAACACCCGCGGGATCGGAAACAAAGGCAGCTGCTGGCAGGGGATGTCCCAAGTCCTATTAATCCGCCGCCGGGGTGCCGCTTCCATACCAGATGTCCTAAAGCGAAGGATGTCTGCAAGCTGGAGGAGCCACAGATGCGGGAAATGGGCGGCCGCCGAGTTGCCTGCCATTTTTTCTAGCATAGATAGTCCAGGATTTAGTTCACCCCACAATTGCAGAAGGAAAGGGGGCGGGACTTATTCCGGATAACAATTGGATCAAACCCAAAAAAGGCAAGGCCTACCAGGCTGTCATAGAACAGGTCAAGCAACAGATCATTGACGGGGTGTTGAAACCGGGTCAGAATCTGATCTCGGAACGGAACCTGGCCCAGAAGTTGTCTGTTAGCCGTAATGCTGTCAGGGAAGGTATAAAAACCCTGGAATACTTAGGTCTCCTTGATGTCGTCGACGGGCACGGTGCCAGGGTGAAGAAAGTTGACACCCAGGTAATTGTTGATATATGGAGACTGATGTTGGCCCAGGGCCAGGTCAATTTATACCACGCATTGGAAATCAGGCGCATACTGGAGAGCTGCGCCGCTGAGCTCGCTGCCCTCAGGCGCACGTCGGAAGACATCCTGCACATTGAGTTTAATCTTGCCCGGATGACTTTTCCCAACCAGGGGCCTGAGGAACTGGCAAGGTGTGACATGGATTTTCATCAATCTGTGCTCATTGCCGCCCGTAATCCCCTCCTTGTTCAAATGGTGCAGGTAATAAACAGTCTAATGTACGAACAAAGGGTGATTGCCCGGGAAAAGGGGCAAGGGGGAAGGGAAAATAACAAGGGATATGAAATATATGAAGGGCACCGGGAAATATACGAGGCCATCAGGGATGGTAATCCGGAAGCAGCCCGGTTATTTTCTAGCAGGCACATCGATTATATTTTGGAACGCATTATCATTGTTGGCGTTAGTGGAGCCGAACGAGGGACAGGGGCAAATTCAGAGGAGTCGTCGGCAATAGGGTGAGATGAAGATAGGGACAGTTACCTTTAATAAGGTACTGTTCCCTTTTGCATTTGGCGCATATATAGAGAAACTAATTCCCTTCCGGGTGGTATTTAAGGCTTGTTTGGATCAGTTTTAGTGCCGCTTGGGGGTGGCGCTGGGCCAGGACCCCGCAGGCTGCGATTATATAGTCGTGGTCTAGTAGAACCTGGGCGTCGGTTGAGGGCAGCAGATCCCGGCTGCCGGGTTCCTGCCGTACCCGGGTCAGGATTTCCTCACCCCCGGGGAGGCGGGTAAGAGCCCCGCCGGTACCAATAATCCATTTGACTTTGGTCAGGTCTTTACCCTGGGCTACGGTAACCCTTCCCGTCGGGCCATACAGATAGGTTATGGAACCGGCGTGGCGTTTCATAGCCGTTTGGACGGCAGTTTCTGTAAGGAGAGAGGTGAATTCCCGGTCTTGCCGGCTGGCGGGGATCGGTTCTTTTTTCTCCAGGAGCTCTGCTATGGTGCAGCCGAAACTCTCTTTTACTGCTTGGGGATCCAGCAGGGCGGCCACATGGGAAACATTCACATAAACCCCCAAATCCCCTTCTACGGTTCTTTTGGCAAAGGGCTCAGGACTAAGGAGAAGACGTTGTATCTCTTCTGAACCCTCCGTAACCGAGTGGACGTCGGTAGTGGCACCACCGACATCGATAAGAACTAAATCTCCCATGGTTTCTTGGAGGAGCCGGGCTGTTTCCATGACGGCACCAGGGGTGGGGAGTATGGGGCTGGTCACGAGTTTCCTGATTCCGGCCATCCCCGGTGCCTTGACAATATTCTTCTCGAAGAGAGCCTGGATGGCCCGCCGGGCCGGTTCAACCTGGAGCTGGTCAATGCGGGGATAAACATTATCTACCTTGAGACAGGGGATCTGTTCCTTTGCCAAGATCTCCTGCACCTCTTCCCAGGCGGCAGTATTGCCGGCGAAGACAACCGGAACCGATAATTTCAGGGCCGCCAGGTGCCTGGCGTTGGCAATAATAGTGTTTTTTTCTCCATAATCCACTCCACCGGCCAGCAGGATAATATTGGGATTGATCTCCTTGATTTGGGTCAGGTCTCTGGCTCCCAATTCCCCGGCTGTGACGAGCCTAATAATGGCTCCGGCTCCCAGGGCTGCTTCTCGAGCAGCTTTGACTGTCATATCGTAAACAAGCCCGTGGACTGTCATCTTAAGGCCTCCAGCAGCACTGCTGCAGGCATACATTTCTGACCAGGATAGGGGGCCGACCCGTTCTTTTAGGTCTGCAATCGCCGCTTCCAGTCCCAGGGCTACATCTCCTGCCCCTACCGTCGTCGGCGCCTGGCCCTGGCCTAAGAAGACGGGATTGGGGCAGTTCACGTGGGCAAAGGCATTTACCACTGTTGTTGTACTGCCGATTTCTGCAACGAGTATTTGCAAGGGCCTTCACCTACCTAATTCTCTTCTTCGCTGGATTAAGAAGCTGGCAACATCAATTCCCTTTGTTCCGCGCCCAAAACCGGCGTCCATCCCTGCGTTCCGGGCTATTTCATCATGAACTTGGGTTCCTCCGGCTACCAGGATAATCTGCTGGCGGATACCTTTTTCCCGGCAGAGGTTGTGAAGGCGCTGCATGTTCAAGATGTGGACGTCTGCGTGGGTGATGATTGTACTGATGAGAATGGCGTCGGCGGCAATCTCTATGGCGGCATCTACAACCTTTTCCACCGACACGGAAGTACCCAGGTAATGGCATTGAAAACCGAAGGCTTCCAAACCACCGTGTTTGATATCTATGATTTCCCGCATCCCCACCGAGTGTTCATCTTCACCGACGGTTGCTGCCACTATCTTCATCGGCTTGGCTTTCAGTTCAGCCCTTATCTCTTCTTCTGAAAGGACAGGCGGCGTTTCCGGAATGGTCAGGGCAGCAGGGTCGATGGCAAAGGGAACACGCCCCTTGAATTCAATGAGGGTACCTTCTGCCGGATGCATAACCCTTTTGTGAATAACCTCGGGATCTTCCAGTCCCATTCTATTAGCCATTTCCAGGGCATCAAATTCGGCCACCCGCTCCGGGGCAGGGAAAAAGGCGGTAACGGCGATTATTCCATCTCCAGACCATTCGACTTCAGGGCGCAGCATTGTATCTTGCGCCTGCTCAGATAGACGTTGGTGGACGTTGTCCTCCATGTCGAGTTCATCAATCCAGATAATTTTTTCCGGGTGGCAGAGGGTGCAGCCGCCTATCAGGTC
>DUVO01000098.1 GCA_012841005.1 Bacillota bacterium
ACCCGGTTTTCATTGTCCTTGATCTCCCGCGGTATCCCGACCAGCATAAAATCGCCTCCTTGTTTAATGAGAATTACCATAATAAAGATAAGCAAGTATAGTGCCACTCTAGGGATACTTTTGAATAAACCTCCCAAACAGGCATTTCCGCATAATATTGCAAAATATGCACGCTCCTGCCTGCAATAGATTGCAGCTAAAGGAAAATATTGGTAGCCATGTTCATGAATACAGGACTGATATATACTTCTATCAGAGAAGCTATTATTCCCATGACTCCGGCTATAAGTGCCCATAAACTATAGCCCAGTACCTGGGGGTAAAGGCTATGCCGACGGGGAAGGAAACGGCTACGGATAACGGCCAGGGAAAAGGATACTGCAGCCACACAGATCAAAAGTAAAGCCGGAACTAAAAAAAGATTGGGAGGCAGCACCGACGCTATACTAAAGATTATTCCCTTCCAGCCAAGTTCATAAACCAGGAAACCTACGGTAAAGCCCAGGGCAAAGCCTTTTGTGAATAGAATAACGAGAACCAGTGGTAACCCGATCACCAACAATCCCAAAACCCAGATGAATAGAATTGTTTTGATATTCCCCAGGAGTGATTGCTGTAATAGGACTCCCGACTCATTTACCGGAGTAATATCAAGACCCTGGATAAATAACTCTAAATAGCTAAAAAGCTCCGCCTTCTGTTCTCCATTTAAAGCTTTGACGGCCAAAGCGCCAAATATAATTCCCAGCATAAAAAGTAAGATGATGAAGAAATATAAGCCAAAATTTTCCCGTAGGTATTCGTACAAGAATTCTATAACCTGCCCCTGGCGGTTCATTATTACCCCCTCCTGCCTTGACACCCCTGTTGCTAATCTTTATGCCCTCAACAGGAATAATATGTCTGGGGAGGGAGTAATAACTATAAAGCTGTTTTCGGGGTATTTCCGGTACCTGATGCCCAAATACTGAAGGCCGTTGACCGCCAACTGCTAAAGCACCTTCCCGTATTTGCCTCCTCCCCCGGGTAAGATTCTCAAGGTACCTTCCCGGGCCTGGAGAATCCTCAGGGCAATTTTGTCTCCCACTACCTCGGCCAAGTCATCTGGGTTGGCTTCCTGCAAAACATTTATTTCACTGCCAAAGGCTTTAATAAGGCGGTATAATGCCCTTTTTCCCAGCCCCGGGACAAACTCCAGGGGCACTTGATAATGGTAAGGAGGGCGGCCGGCGGGGGATCTGGGTTCAGGCCAGTCGGCAATTGTATCAACCCGATCCTGTACCCCAAGTATCACCTTCTTCGATTTGCACGCAGGACAGGTTACAACTGGACCCGGTTCCCGGGCAATATAACCACAGGCCGGACAACTGGTTCGGTGGTACTTCCCCAGGCGGGGATCAAGACCGTAATTGGCCTTAATTTTCCGGCCGTCTCTGCCTTCAAGCACGGCCAGTAATTCTTCCCATGTTGCTCCTTGGCAGGAAAAAATATTGTACTCCCTGGCAATTTTTCCGAGGGAATGGGCATCGGAATTGGTAAGAAAGGTAAAATTCCGGGTTTCCTCTATCATATCGGCCATATCCGTATCCGCGCTTAGCCCCAGTTCTAGAAC